>NZ_JBHWZY010000845.1:0-2899 GCF_042727815.1 Nocardia sp. NPDC060220 | reverse complement strand
AGTCGATCGACAGCGATCGCCGCGCGGCAACCGTCCTGCTGAGCGGAATCTCGGAGGGCCGCAAGCTCTTCGGCCGAGCGGCAGCCGAAATCCGCCTGACGTAACCCATCACCCGGCCCGCTCCCATGACTCCTGGGTGCACGCAGCCCCACTGGCCACCCGGACCTTCTGCGGTCGGCAGGCTGTTGCGGTGCGGCACGCCCACTCTTCACCTCAGCAGTAGATCGGCGACGGCACCTGGGGCCTCGCGCATCGCGTTGTGGCCGGATGGGATGTCGTGGACGTGCCAGCCGGGCGCGGCTCGGAGCCGGGCGCGGAGTCCGGCGAAGGGAGTGTCGTCTTCCCACCCGGAGCAATAGATGAAGTCGCGCCGGGGGATGCGATCGACGGCGCCGGTGAGTCGGATGCTCTGGACAAGGGAGGCCAGTGGGTGGGGGCGGCGGCGAGGTTCGCCGCCGTGCGGGGCCCGAAACGGTGGGCGCACAGCGTAACCCGTGTCTGCCGCGCCTTCGATGAACGACTGCCGGTAGGCCTCGGTGGTCAAGGACCAACACGATTCGCCGTCGCGCGGAACGTAGGCGTCGAGATGAACCAGACGAGAGATGCGGCCCGCGGCGCGGTCGGCCGCGGCTGAGATCACCATCCCGCCATAGCTGTGTCCGACGAGCGTCGCGTCGGTGATCTGCGCGGTCTCCAGCAGGCGCACGACGTCATCGGCGTGTGTGTCGAGGTTGGCGCGCGCCACAGTCACGTCATCCTCGTCGGGCCGCAGTCCCGTCAGGGTCAGGGCGTGGACGGTGTGCCCGGCGGCCTCCAGCAGCGGAGTCACCGCCTCGAACGTCCAGGATCCGTGCCACGCGCCGGGGACGAGGATGAACGTTGCCATGGCAGATCTCCCTTTTTGGATCACTCACGAAGGACCAGACCAGATCACCACTTCCGTAGGCCGGCGCGCCACCGATAAACTGCCTCCCGATGCCCGTTCCTCGCCAACCGACCGATCCCACGGGCGTGACCTCGGTTGTGTGGCCGTCCGGCGGACGGCACCTGTGGCCGTCGGGCGGCTCCAGCTCTGTGCAGTCGCACGCACGCGGGCACCTGGTCTACGCTGCCACCGGCGTTTTGACCGTCCACACCGACCACGGCATCTCCATCGTTCCCGCCGACCGGATTGCGTGGACACCCGCTGGAATCACCCACCGGCACAGCGCCCACGGCAACACGGATATGCGGATCGTCTTCGTCTCGGCGTCCCTGGCCAGGCGCATACCGGACCGGCCTGCGGTGTTCTCGGCCACCGACCTCGCGCGTGAGCTCCTGCTCGCCCTGACCGGGCCGCACAACTACGGCGACGGCGAGCCGGGCTATAACCCTTCGGCGCGCACCCGTCTCCTTCGGGTCCTCGTCGACGAACTCAGAGAGACGCAGGAGCAGCCCCTCTACCTGCCGGAACCACGGGACGACCGCCTGCGGGCCCTCGCGCGAAAACTGTCCGACAACCCGGCAGACAACAGCTCGATGGCCGAGCTCGGCAGGGCGATCGGTGCCAGCGCCCGCACCCTCAGCCGGCTGTTACACAACGAGTTCGGCATGACCTTCTACGAGTGGCGCACCCAGCTACGCATCTACCACGCCCTCGTGCTTCTCGCCGACGGATACGACATCACTCGAACCGCCTACGCCTGCGGATGGGCCAACCCCAGCGGCTTCATCACCGCCTTCACGAACATCATCGGCAGCACTCCTGGCCGCTACCGAGCCAACCGACAGAGCGCAGTGACCAGCCCCTGATCCCGAGTGGCAATCAATCGAGCTGCGCCGCACCCGACCGTCGACCCAGGCCGAGCAGACCCACCCCTACTTCACCGCGATGAACACCAGAACCGTTCCGCCGATACGGATTACGTCCCCGTCGGCCAGCAGTGCCCCATTGTCGATCGGCACCTCGTTGACATAAACCCCGTTGGCCGAGTGCAGATCCTTGATCAGCAGCCCGGCACGGCTGGGCATGATGTGCGCGTGATACCGGCTCGCTTTCGGATCATCGAGAACGAGTTCGTTATCCGTCATCCGGCCGATCCTGATCCCCCCGTGGGGAATCGGCAGCGTCCGCCCATCGGCGAACCGCAGATTGCCGTTGCGAATCGACTGCGGCACCTCGGTGACGGTCTCGGTCATCGCCGCGGCCACCTGGTCAGATCGCCTGGACACCAGCACATTCAACGGCTCCTGGCGCAGCACCTGCCGCTCCAGCTCGATCAGCGCGGCCCCCGGGTCGATTCCCAGCTCCTCGGCCAGCACGTTGCGCACCCGCCGGCACGCCTCCAGCGCGTCCGCCTGCCGCCCGGACAGATACAGCGCGGTGATCAACTGCCCCCACAGCGGCTCGCGCAGCGGATGCTCGTTGGTCATCGACACCAACTCGCCGATCACCGACGACGCCCGGCCACAGGCGATTTCCGCATCGACGCGCGCGGAGACGGCGAGTAGCCGCTCCTCGTTCATCGCGGTGGCGAACCCGTCGGCGAATTGCAATCCGGCCAGGTCGGCCAGTGCCCGCCCGGTCCATTCCCGCAGCGCCGCACCGAAAAGGTTCGCGGCACCTGGGTGGTCACCGACGTCCAAACACCGCGAGCCCGCTTCGCGCGCACTCTCGAAACGTCCGAGATCGCACGCGGTATCCGGGATTTCGAGCCGATAACCCGCACCCTCGGTCCGCAGCACCTGCGCGGAATCGATCCCGGCGTTGCGCAGCGCTTTACGGATGTTCGACACGAACACCTGCAGGCTGGCCGCGTAGGAATCCGGCGGGTCCTCGTTCCAGACCATCTCGGCGAGCACAGCAGAAGACACCGCGCGCCGCCGATTGACGGTGAGCGCGGCAAGGAGGGCGCGCGGC
>NZ_JBHWZY010000844.1:0-2925 GCF_042727815.1 Nocardia sp. NPDC060220 | reverse complement strand
AAACCCGTGTGCATCCCGGGCATCGTCAACAAGATCTCCGCCGTCGCCATGAAGCCCCTGCCCATCCGACTGGGCTACCTCGCCGGAAAGACCCTCAACCCCTTCAAGAACGGCTGAGCCCTCGCTCGCTCGTCGTGTTCAGCGGCGGCGTGGCCGCCCGGCCGATCTCGGAGCCCACCTGTACGGGCACCTCCACGCTGCCGCGGCTGCTCAACGGTCTCGCCCGTCCTGCGAACGTAAAAGTAGCCGAGTGCATCGAATTTGCATCATTAGGTGCGTAAGCTGAAGGTTGTCCAACTCAGATTTCAGCTCGACCGGGCAGCCTCGCGGGTTGCCGGGTACGAGCGACACGATCGAGAGCGAGGGTGACCCCGATGTTCAGCTTCACTGCTAGGCGCGCCGCGGCCCTATTGGTAGGTGCGGGTGCGGTTTCACTGTCGGCTCTGGTCGGCGGCCCGACAGCGAATGCCGCGCCGGTCGCGGCCTGTCCGGCCCCCGGCGCTACCACGGCCCAGGCGGGCGAGGAGGGTGCGTCCTGCGCCGCGGAAAGCGAGGCCATGGGGGCGGCCGCGGCATACGGACTCGACGGCAACGCCGACGCCGACGCCGCCCCCACCAGCCTGTCGCTCGCGATCGCGGCGAACGGCGGCGCGGCCGCCTCGGCATCGCAGTACCTGTCCGGACCGGCCGCGATCGCGGTGGGGCCGGGTGCACTGGCGGTTGTCACCGGCGTGCGGCCGGGACTGTCCATCGGCATCGCCGGACCCGGAGCCACGGTGACTGTCACCGGGACCTCGACACCCACCTGTGCGGGCGGGCCCGGATTCGCAGGTGACTTCCAGACCCTGCAGGGATGCGTGTCGATGGGCTGACGCCCCGATCCGGCAAGACCCTAAACGATCTTGCATTCCACCTGGCCGACGGCGAGCTCGCCCGACCCTCGATGCGGAGGCGCTTCCCACTCGAGCGGGAAGCGCCTTACCTCGGTCGGGTGCGATCAGGGGGCGAGCACGACGGTCTTCCCGGTCAGTCGACCGGCGCCCGCGTCCGCGTGTACCTCGGCCAGCTCTGCGACCGGGCGACGGTCGGCGATGTGGAGGCGGAGCTTGCCGGCGTCCACTTTGGCGACCAGCTCGCTCAGTTGGGCCCCGTCGCTACTGACCCAGAGACTCTCGCTGCGGACCCCGCGGGCGGCGTCTTCGGGAATGGGGCCTGCCGAGCTGACGGCGATCCCGCCGTCGGCGACATAGTTCGTCAACTGTGCGAGTTCCTCGGAGGAAACGCGCACATGGTTCACCACCACCTGGAACGGACCACCCACCGCGTCCGGACCGTCGGCGAGGCTGAGCGGGCCTTCGACCCGGACTGCGCCGTAGCCGCCGAGCCGGTCCGCGTGCTCCGGCGCGTCCACCGCGGTTACCCGCGCTCCCGCATCGACAGCGAGCTGCACCACCAGGCTGCCCACCGCACCCCCCGCCCCGTTGACCAGGACCGTCTGCCCCGGCTTCAGCTCGGCGAGCTCGAACGCCAACTGCCAGGCGGCGAGGCCGGTCAGCGGCAGCGCCGCGGCGTCCGCCAACTCGATCGACTGCGGCGCCGCGGCCAGGGACTCGGCGGGAACCAGCGCGAATTCGGCTGCGCCGCCCGCGGAGTCGAGGGGCAACATCGCCACGACCCGGTCACCGACCGCCAGGCCCGTCACATCCGCGCCGAGTTCGACGACGGTGCCCGCCAGGTCGATGCCCGGCACATACGGCAGCACGATCGGGAGCATCTGCGCCAGATGCCCGGCGCGGATGTGATCGTCGACCGGGTTGAACGAAGTAGCGACGACCTGGACGAGTACCTGCCCCGGCGCGGGGACAGGACGTTCGATGTCTTCGTAGCGCAGGACTTCGCTGGCGCCGAACTCGTGGAAACGGATTGCCTTCATGAAACTGTCCTCCAGGGTGTGCGATCTCGTCGCCGCGGGATGAGGCGATCGAGTGGGAAGGGAAAGCCGAACCGGCTCAGGTCAGCTGGACCGAGCGGATGGAATTGCCCATGACCAGGCGGTCGATGGCGCTCACCGCACCGGCGGGGTCCGCAGCGGCACCGACAGTGAGCAGCAGCGGAACGAAGTGTTCGGCCGTCGGGTGGGCAACCGCGGCACCGGGCGCCTTCCTCCGGTGATCAGCCAGCGCATCGACGTCACCGCGGGCGAGAGCATCGACTGCCCACTCATCGAAAGCTGCTGTCTCGGCGACGAGCTCAGGATGGCGGAAGACGGCGAAGCTGTGCGTCATGAAGCCCGAGCCGAGCACGAGAATGCCTTCTTCGCGTAGGGGCCGCAGGCGTGCGCCGAGTTCGAGGAGCACGCGGGGATCGAGGCCGGGCATCGAGAGCTGTACGACCGGGACATCGGCAGCGGGGTACATGGCCATGAGGGGGATGAAGGCGCCGTGGTCCAAGCCGCGGTCAGCGAATTCGTGCACGGGCGCAGGGCCCAGCAGACCGGCGATTCGGCGGGCGAGGTCGGTGGCGTCCGGGGTCGCGTAGGGAAGGGTCTTGTAGTGGGGGTCGAAGCCGCTGAAGTCGTAGTAGAGCGGAGTGCCTGCCACGGCCGCGGTGACCGCGGCTGGTGCTTGTTCCCAGTGGGCCGAAACAACAACGATGCCACGGGGTTTGGGCATCGACTGAGCCCAGGCGAAGAGGTCGCCGAGCCACTGCGGATCGTCGAGGGTGAACGGGGCACCGTGGCTGACGAACAGGCTCGGCAGCGGCCCGTCGGCCGGACTCCACAGGAGGTGTTCGCGCGCCTGTGGCATAACACGGGCGAGCAGCTCCGTGTAGGCGGCAGCAGGCTTGCCCGAAGCTCGGCCGTTCGCGGAGAGGCGGCGGCTGGTTGTCATCAATATCAGCTCCTCAAGTTGCCCTGGAAAGTAT
>NZ_JBHWZY010000843.1:0-2929 GCF_042727815.1 Nocardia sp. NPDC060220 | reverse complement strand
GCTTGTTCATGTCGTAGGGGTACCAGAACAATTCCTTGCCCATGGTCGGCAGCTTCGGCTTCGTCATCGCCTGCGCGCGACAGTATTTCCGCAGCCCCGACGCACCGCCCCAGCGTGCGCCGACGCCGGACAGACCCCAGCCGCCCATCGGCATCGCGGGATTGAACAGGTTCGAGAACACGTCGTTGATGTTCACCGCGCCTGTGTTCAGCTGCCTGGCCACGCGTTCGCCGCGCGCCTTGTCGCCGGTCCACACCGACGCCGAAAGCCCGTAGATCGAGTCGTTGGCCATCCGGATGGCCTCGGCCTCGTCGGCCACCTTCATCACCGGCAGCGTCGGGCCGAAGGTCTCCTCGGCGACGCACGACATCGAATGGTCCACATCCACGAGCACAGTCGGCTCGAAGAAGGTGCCGACGCCGGTGCGTTTGCCGCCGGTGGTCACCCGGGCGCCCGCCGCCACCGCCTCGTCGACGTGGCGCTGCACGATCAGCACCTGATTCTCGTTGGCGAGCGCGCCGACGTCGTTCTTCGACTCACGATCGTCGGCGCCCTGACGCAAGGCGGCGACCGCGGCGGTGAGCTTGGTGACGAACTCGTCATAGGCAGGCGCTTCGACGTAGACCCGCTCGACCGAGATGCACACCTGCCCGGCGTTGAACATGCCGCCGAAGGCGATGCCGTGCGCGGCGCGGTCCAGGTCCGCGTCGGCGAGCACGATCGCCGGGTCCTTGCCGCCGAGCTCGAGGCTGTAGGGCACCATCCGCTCCGCGCAGGTGGCCGCGATCTTGCGACCGGTCGCGGTGGAACCGGTGAACTGGATGTAATCGGCGTTCTCGACCACCGCCGCGCCGGTCGCGCCCGCGCCGGTGACCACCTTGAACACCGGCGGCGCACCGATCTCGGCCCAGCCGCGGGCCAGCTCCACCGCGGACAGGGGCGTCACCTCCGACGGCTTGAGGATCACCGCGGCGCCGGCCGCCAGCGCGGGGAACACGTCGATCGCGGGCATCGCGAGCGGGAAGTTCCACGGCGTGATCACTCCGACCACGGGATAGGGGCGGTAGGCCACAGTCAGCGACTTCACCCGCGCGAGCGGGCTGTGCGGCGACGGGTGCTCGTCGGCGAGGAACTTGCCCGCCCGGCGCGCGTAGTAGCCGAGAATGTCGACCGCGAACGCCGGATCGATGATCGCGTCGACGCGCGGCTTGGCGGTCTCGGATTGCAGCACCGCGGCCAGGTGCTCGGTGTTGTCGATCAGCCAGTCCTGCATCTTCAGCAGCCACTGCTTGCGCCCGGACGGCCCGATCGCTTCCCATTCTGGCTGGTAGAGGCGCAGTTCGCGGACCGCGGCCGCCACGTCGTCCGGTGTGGTGACCGGTACGGTGCCGACGAGGTCGCCCGTGGCCGGATTGTGTACTTCGATCACCGCGACGTCTTTGTCGAGTTCGCTCACTGGTCGTTCTCCTCGTGCGTCTGCTGAATTCGGTTCACCGACTATCGCGGCGCGGCCAAGAGGAAGTGGCGTGCCCGCTCAGACAATTAGAACACGTTGCAGTTCTGGATCGAGCTGATTCCTACGGTGCTTCGCTGGCCTCGTTCTCGCGCGCCGCGATCCGGCGCAGCGGTGGCTCGGTGGGCGGCGGGACCCGGCGATCGGGGAGTTCGGCCAGCAGTGCCGTGGTAGCCGCGGCGATGGCCGCGACAGCCTTGTCGACCGCGGGTTTCGTGGCGCTACTCAGGCCGGAGATGCCGCCGACTTTGCGCACATATTGCAAGGCGGCAGCGTAGATCTCCTGCTCGGTGGCGGCAGGCTCCAGACCACGCAAGACGGTGATATTTCTACACATGACAGAACCATAGACCTGTGAGGCATGACACGACAGGCGAAGAATAAGGGGATCTGAAAATCTCGTGATGCACGTGAGATTCGCACGCCACCCGTGATCGCGGTCACGGCACTAGACTCGGCCGCATGCCTGCCAGGGGAGTACCAGCGCTGACCACTTTTCCCTACCCGGAACTGGACGAGCGCGAAGAAGATCACTGGTCGGGTGCGGGGGTGAGCGACGACGAACTGCGCGCGCTCGCACTCGGCGCCTTCTACTCCACCCGCTGGGACGCCTTCCACGACGCGATGTTGCTCGGCCCCGAGCGTGAACACCCGCTCGGCGACCGCCGCGAACTCGCCATCGACACGCTCACCGGCGCCTGGGGCATCACCGACGGCACCGAAGCCCGCGCCTCGATGGAACAGCTGCTCGAAGGCATGCACGCGCCGTTGTATTCGCTGGTGCATCCGCTGGTGATGGCCTCGGTCAACGCCAGCGAGCGCGACCGTTTCGGTGAGCGGGCCGACAAGCAGCGCGCGTTCCTGCGGCAGGTCGGTTCGTTTCGGGGGATGGACAATCCCGAGGCGCTGGTGCGCGACTACGACATCTGGGCCCAGGCCATCAAGATCGGCTTCACCGATCATCTCTCGCGCCCGTTACCCAACGACATCCACGCCTGGGATCTGGCCCGCGTCGTCGCGGTGGCCCGCATGGCGTTCACCGCGGGCTACATCGACGCCGACGTGGCGTGGGAATACTGCATGCGCGCGCTGGTGCCCGCGCAGCGCCGCTACCGCAACTGGCGCCAGTTCGGCGACGCCTACCTCACCGGCTGGACCTACTGGCAGGCCACCGAGGACCTCGCCGAACTGAAGAACGGCGGCGTCGACCGCCGGATGGAACTGGTGCGACTATGGACCCGGCCCACCAGCCCGTGGCGGCGGATCGAACTCAACGAACCGGAGCAGAAGGCGGAAACCGAAGCGGCCGAACCGAATTGAGCATTCGGTCCGGCCACCGGCACTACAGGCTGCGCAGGATACCGCGGCCGTAGCGCTGGAATTGCGTGTCGTCGACCAATCCCAGCGAATGCCCCA
>NZ_JBHWZY010000842.1:0-2946 GCF_042727815.1 Nocardia sp. NPDC060220 | reverse complement strand
GAGTACGGCGGCGGTGGCGGCACCTTCGCGCACGAGGCCGTGCTCATGGAGGAGCAGGCCCGCGCGGTCGACACCTCGTGGGGAATCAGCCTGCACAACGGCATCGTGGCCCACTACCTGCTCGCCTACGGCACCGAGGAGCAGAAGAAGCACTGGCTGCCCAAGATGGCCAGCGGCGAGGTCGTCGGCGCCATCGCGATGACCGAGCCCGGCACCGGCTCCGACCTGCAGGCTGTCAAGGCCAAGGCGATCCGTGACGGCGACGAGTACGTCATCAACGGCTCCAAGACCTTCATCACCAACGGCGCACAGGCCGACCTGATCATCCTGGTCGCCAAGACCGACCCCACCCAGGGCGCCTCCGGCGTCTCGCTGGTCCTGGTCGAGGCCGATCGCGAAGGGTTCCGTCGCGGTCGCGTGCTCGACAAGATCGGCCAGAAGGGCCAGGACACCTCCGAGCTGTTCTTCGAGGACGTGCGCGTCCCGGTGACCAACCTGCTCGGCACCCAGGAGGGTCAGGGCTTCATCCAGCTGATGCAGCAGCTGCCCCAGGAGCGCCTGATCGTCTCGATGGGCGCGGTCGCGGGCATGGAGGTCGCCCTCGACCACACGCTGCGCTACACCAAGGAGCGCGAGGCGTTCGGCCGTCCGGTGTTCGGTTTCCAGAACACCAAGTTCAAGCTGGCCGAGGTCGCCACCGAGGCCCGCATCGCGCGCGTGTTCATCGACGACTGCGTCGAGAAGCACCTCCGCGGCGAACTCGACATCCCCACCGTCGCCATGGCGAAGTGGTGGACCACCGACAAGGCGATGCAGATCGCCGACACCTGTCTGCAGCTGTTCGGCGGCTACGGGTACATGAACGAGTACCCGATCGCCCGCATGTGGGTCGACAACCGCGTCCAGCTGATCTACGCGGGCACCAACGAGATCATGAAGGAAATCATCGCCCGGAGCCTGTGATACTCCAGCTCGATCGGTGATCCCGACCGGCCGTGAACTCTTGTTCGCGGCCGGTTTTCGCTGTTGGGGGGTCATTTCGTGACCTATCCGTCGTCCCCGCCGAGACGAATGTCCTTCGACAAGCGGTACAAAACCGACGACGGGGACGGTGCGGCAACAGTGGACACGGACGGCAGCGGTTCGACGGGACGACCCGGACCGGAACCGGTACTGCCGGACCGAGCACAGATGATGCAGGCGGTCTGCGGGGTCGCCGGTGCGAGTGATCCCGTCCTCTCCGCCGCGCACGAGCTGGCCACGCTGCACGAACGCCGCGAACAGCAGATTCCCGGCGATACCAGCGAGATCGACTGGGCGCGTGCGCGTCTGGTCTGCGAGATCGACCGCTGGGTGGTGATCCGCTCACCCACTCCGGCGACCTCCGCACCCATGCACACCGAGAGCATCGGCGCCGTCGTGGACCGCATGGCCCATTTCGCCGCGCTCACCTACCGCGCGCTGGCCTGCGGGGCCGAAGCCCAACTGCGTGCCGCGCAACTGCGCCTGCACGAATTGGCTTGTGGTTACGACGATCTCATCGCCGAGGTAGCCAGTGGGGCGCGGCGGCTACCCGACGGACTCGACGGCGACCCACCGCACAGCGATGGGACACAGCAGCTGCGGAAGATGCCGCGCGACGACTAACGGCGGCGTCATCGCTTTCCGGTCGCTACCTGGGCGATCAACGTCCACATCACCGCCCACGGGTGTTCAGCCGGGCACCGTACCGTCAGCGAGAGACGGCGAACGGAGCCCGGCATGCTCGATCCGCGACTGCACACCGCATGGTTGGTCAACGCCGCCTCGGGGGCGGCGGCGGCCACCGTGCGTGCGCCGATGGCGCGGCCGTATTCGTGGAGCGGCGTGCGTGATCGGCTCGTCGTCACCGATCTCGAGGTCGTCACGGTCACTCACGACACGGCGATCCTCACGTGGTCGACCCATCGACGTGATCGCGCGGGACAGCTTCGCCCGGCCGCGGCCGACACCGAAGTACTGCTCGCGCCCGCCGACAGCTCGGCCACACCGGTGACCCGCTACCTCGACGGCCGTCGCACCGCGCACCACTACGCGCAAGTGCGCGGTCTCGAGCCGGGCCGCCGATATCGCTTCCGGGCCTGCTCCGACGGCGAAACTGCTGTTCCCGGCCGTACCTGGGTGACTCGACGCCCGGGAACTCCGGAGGTCACGGGCGTTTTCCTGACCGCGCCGCCACCGCCGGGGCGACTGCTGCGCACGATCGCCCTCGCCAACGACCTGCACTGGGGCGAGGACCGCAGCGGCTTGATCGTCGCCGGGCTGCCGCCGGGTCTGCGCCACGACGACGGCCACTACCCGCAGGTGATGACCGAGGCACTGCTGCACGACATCCGCCGACCCGAGCGCGCGGCCGATCATCTGGTGGTCGCGGGCGATCTCACCGATTGTGGCACCGCTGAGCAGTGCGCGGGCATCGCGGCGCGTCTGGACGCCTGGGGCAGGGCGGGCAGCGATCACTTCGTCTGCCGTGGCAATCACGACGTTCCGCGCGGCGCGAATGATCACTGGGGCCAGGTGTTTCAGCCGTTCGGGCAACTCGCCTGCCATGAGCTGGGTGGCTTGCGCCTGATCGGTCTCGACACCACGCGCAGGCGTGGTTCCGGCGGCACGATCGGCGCCGGCCAACTCGCCGAGCTCCGCGCGACACTCGCCGCCGACCCCGACCGCCCGACGCTGATCTTCGGCCACCACCCCGCGACCCGCTATGCGGCACTGAGCAACCCCGGCGGCCCCGGTTTCGTTCTCGATCGTGCGAGCGTGGCCGCACTGCAAGCCTGCTACCGAACGGCCCCTGGCGTATTCCTGCACCACAGCGGCCACACCCACCGGAATCGCCGCAGCCGCCCCGATTCCGGCCGCGTCGAATACCTGGAGGTAGCTGCCGTGAAGGAGTACCCCGGGGGC
>NZ_JBHWZY010000841.1:0-2958 GCF_042727815.1 Nocardia sp. NPDC060220 | reverse complement strand
CGCGGGCCGGTCTCGTCGAGGGCCCGCCGCGCAGGCTCGCTCTCGCCGGACCGGCCGATCCGCCTGCGCCTCGGCGTCGGCCGGGTCACCCTGCTGGCCTCGTTGGCCGTGGTCGCGTTGCAGCTGCTCTACATTCAGAGTCTCGCCGCTCCCGCGCTGTCGGCGCAGGCGGCCTCGCAGCGCACCATCAAGGCCACCGAGGCGGCCGTGCGCGGCCCCATCACCGACCGGCACGGCAACCAGCTCGCCTTCACCCTCACCGTGAAAGCTCTGACTTTCCAGCCGGTGACCGAGCGTGAGAAAATGGTCGAAGCCAAGAAGCTGAAGCCCAGTGCGCCGGACCCCGAACAGCGGCTCGAGGACATCGCGAAGTTCATCCACGACAAGCTCGGGGCGCCCACCGAGCAGGAACTGCTCGACAAACTCAAGAGCGACAAGAAGTTCCATTATCTGGCCAAGAACGTCGATCCGCGCGTGGCTGCCGAGATCACCGCCAAGTTCCCGGAGGTCGGCGCCGAACGGCAGGACCTGCGCGAGTACCCGGGTGGTTCGCTGGCGTCCAATGTCGTCGGCGCGATCGGCGGCGACCGGCACGGTCAGATGGGTCTGGAATCGGCACTGGATTCGGTGCTCTCGGGTACCGACGGTTCGCGCACCTACGACCAGGGTTCCGACGGCGCGGTGATCCCCGGCAGCTACCGGGATCTGCAGCCGGCGGTGAACGGCTACGGCGTCGAGCTGACCCTGGACGCGGACCTGCAGTACTACGTGCAGCAGCAGGTGCAGCAGGCCAAACAGGTCTCCGGCGCGTCCTCCGCCTCGGCGGTGGTGCTCGACGCCAAGACCGGCCAGGTGCTCGCGATGGCCAACGACGGTACCTTCAATCCCGCACTGGGCCCGAACCATTGGGCCTCGGGCAAGATGGGCAACCCTTCGGTCTCCGAACCCTTCGAACCCGGCTCGGTGAACAAGATCATCACCGCGGCGGCCGCCATCGAATACGGCGTGACCACCCCCGACGAAGTACTGCAGGTGCCGGGCTCGATCCGGATGTCGGGCGTCACGGTGAACGACGCGTGGCAGCACGATGTCGCGCCCTATACGACCACCGGCATCTTCGGAAAGTCCTCCAACGTCGGCACTCTCATGCTCGCCCAGCGCGTGGGCGAGGACCGCTTCGCCGACATGGTCACCCGCTTCGGGCTCGGCCAGCGCACCGGCGTCGGCCTGCCCGGCGAGAGCGGCGGCCAGGTACCCGCCCGCGACCAGTGGTCCGGCGGTTCCTTCGCGAATCTGCCCATCGGTCAGGGACTCTCGATGACGACCCTGCAGATGACGGCCATGTACCAGGCCATCGCCAACGACGGCCTGCGGATCCCGCCGCGCATCGTCAAGGCCAAGGTCGCCCCCGACGGCACCCGCACCGAGGAGTTGCAGCCCGACGGCGTGCGTGTGGTCAGCCCGCAGACCGCGCACACCCTGCGTGAGCTGTTCCAGGCGACCGTGCAGAAGGACCCGATGGGTGTTCAGATGGGCACCGGCGCACCCGCCTCGATCGAGGGGTACCAGGTGGCGGGCAAGACCGGCACCGCGCAGAAGGTCGACCCCGCGTGCCGCTGCTATTCGACTTCGTCGTTCTACAGCACGTTCGCCGGGATGGCGCCCGCCGACAACCCCCGCTACGTGATCGGCATGATGCTCGACGCGCCCGTGCGCAGCTCCGACGGCACCGGGGGAGGCTCGGCCGCACCGCTGTTCCACAGCATCGCCTCCTGGGCGTTGCAGCGCGACCGGGTGCCGCCCTCTCCGGAGGCCAAGCGACTGGTGCTGGAGGCGGTGTCATAACGGCTGGTGCCGTAGTTCTCGGCCCCTTCGTCGCACCGTCCACTCAGTCCGGAGGCGGGCGGGCCGAGAACACCAATTAACTCAACCCGCGTTGTCCGACCGACACCGCGCGTCGGTAACCTGACTGCTCGTCTCGCCCACGCGCTCGATCACTCTCAGAGAGGAGCCTTGTGCCCGCGCAGTCCAGCCCGCACGCGCTCCGGCCAACCACTCCGCTGTCGACGTCGCTGCAGGCCGTGGCGGACCTCACCGGGGCCACGTCGGTTGCCCCGGTGTCCGCCGAGGTGACGGTCACCGGCATCGAGCAACGATCCAACGCGGTGCGCGCCGGAGACCTGTTCGCCGCGCTGCCCGGCGCGAACTCGCACGGCGCCCGATTCGCCGCCGACGCGATCGCGAACGGCGCGGTCGCCGTGTTCACCGATGCCGCGGGCGCCGAGCTGATCGGTGACGTCGCGGTGCCCGTGCTGGTGCGCGAGCAGCCCCGCGCGGTACTCGGCGAGCTCTCCGCCGAGATCTACGGCCACCCCAGCGATCGGCTGCGTATCGTCGGCATCACCGGCACCTCGGGTAAGACCACCACCTCGTATCTGGTGGAAGCCGGTCTGGCTGCGGCCGGACTGTCCACCGGGCTGATCGGCACCATCGAAACGCGGATCGGCGGGCAGCGGGTGCCGAGTGCGCTCACCACACCCGAGGCGCCGCAGCTGCACGCGATGTTCGCCGCGATGGTCGAGCAGGGTGTCGACGCGGTCGTGATGGAGGTGTCGAGCCACGCGCTCGCGCTGGGCCGGGTCGACGGCGTGCGGTTCGCGGTCGGCGCGTTCACCAACCTCTCGCAGGACCATCTCGACTTTCACAAGGACTTCGAGGACTACTTCGCCGCGAAACGTCGGCTGTTCGACGCGGATTCGCCGGTTGCCGCGCGCACCGCGGTGATCTGCGTCGACGACGAATGGGGCACCCGCCTGGCCGGTGATCTGGTCGAACCGGTCACCGTGTCGACCACCGGCGCGGCGACCTGGCAGGTCAGCGGCGACATCAAGACCACCGGCGGCGAGCAGGAATTCACCGCCGCCGGACCCGACGGCGAACGGACGGTGCGCCTGCGCC
>NZ_JBHWZY010000840.1:0-2968 GCF_042727815.1 Nocardia sp. NPDC060220 | reverse complement strand
GCGCGCGAACCCGGCGCCCGGCTGCTCGTCCCCGGGTCCATCTCGATCGCGCGCTCGATCATCGAGTCCTGGGCGGACTGACGCGGCGAATCAGGCCTGCTGGGCGGCCAATGCCTGCTTGACCGCGGCCAGCGACGGGTTGGTCGCGGTGGAGCCGTCGCGGTACTTGATCGTCGGCACGACGTGGTTGCCGTTGTTGACGCTGCCGACGAACTCGGCCGAAGCGGGATCGTCCTCGATATCGATCACCGAGTAGGTGATGCCCGCCTCGTCGAGCTGGGTCCGCAGGCGCCGGCAGTAGCCGCACCAGGTGGTCGAGTACATCGTCAGATCTGGGGTTGCTTCAGTCACGGGATGTGCAACGTCGCGAGATGGCGCTGTGTTCCTTGCCCCTGCATCCGCGGGCGTCGCGGCACGTTGTCGGTGGGCGCTGTCATGATGGTGCGCGTGCCAGCACTCGATCTCACCGCCCTCGACCCGGAACAGGCCGCCGCGGTGCGGGCACCGAGGGGGCCGGTCTGTGTTCTCGCGGGTGCGGGGACCGGTAAGACCAGGACGATCACGCATCGGATCGCGCACCTGATCGCGGGCGGGCATGTGAAGGCCGACCAGGTGCTGGCGGTGACGTTCACCGCACGCGCGGCGGGAGAGATGCGCAATCGGCTGCGCACGATGGGACTCGGGGGCGATGCCGGGCAGGTGCAGGCGCGTACCTTCCACGCCGCGGCGCTGCGGCAGTTGCGGTATTTCTGGCCGCAGGTGGTGGGGGATGTGCCGTGGCGGTTGATCGACAGCAAGTTCCCCATCGTCTCGCAGGCCGCGCAGCGGGCGGGGCTGCGTGCCTCCACCGAAATGGTGCGCGACCTGCTCAGCGAGATCGAATGGGCCAAGGCGTCGCTGATCGCCCCGGAGGACTATCCGGCCGCTGCCGCCAGACATCATCGTGACGCGCCGGTCGACGTCGCCAAGGTCGCCGAGGTGTACCAGGGCTACGAATCCGCGAAAGCCTCCGCCGACGGCCTGCTGCTCGACTTCGACGACCTGCTCCTGCACACCGCGGCCGCACTCGAGGACTATCCGGCCGTCGCCGACGAATTCCGCGGTCGCTATCGCAGTTTCGTCGTCGACGAATACCAGGACGTGACGCCGCTACAGCAGCGAGTGCTCGACGCGTGGCTGGGCGAGCGCGACGACCTGACCGTGGTCGGCGACGCGAACCAGACCATCTACTCGTTCACCGGGGCCACCCCGTCCTACCTGCTCGATTTCTCCCGGCGCTTCCCCGACGCCACCGTGGTGCGGCTCGAACGCGACTACCGGTCGACACCCCAGGTGGTGTCGCTGGCCAACCAGGTCATCGGTGCGGCGCGCGGACGCATCGCGGGCACCCGCCTTGCCCTGATCGGTCAGCGATCCGACGGGCCCGAGCCGGAATTCGCCGAGTACGCCGACGCGCAGGCCGAGGCCGTCGCGGTCGCCGGGCGGATCGAGAAGCTGATCGCCGCCGGAACACCGGCGTCCGAGATCGCGGTGCTGTACCGGACCAACGCGCTGTCGGAACCGTTCGAACAGGTGCTCGGGGCGCGGGAGATCCCGTTCCAGGTGCGCGGCGGCGAGGGGTTCTTCCAGCGTCAGGAAGTGCGGCAGGCGGTGTCGGCGCTGCGCCAGGTCGACGCTCGCGACGATCTGCCCGACGCGGCGCGCAGTGGGTCGTCGCTGATCACGCTGGTGCGGGCCGCGCTGGCGCCGGTCGGGCTGACCGCGGAGGAACCGGCCGGTGCGCAGGCGAAGGAACGCTGGTCGGCGCTGCTGGCGCTGGTGCAGCTCACCGAGGAACTGGTCAGCCACGACGACGACATGGATCTCACCGCGCTGCTGCGCGAGCTCGCGACCCGCGCCGAGGCCAAGCATCCGCCGATCGTCGACGGTGTCACTCTGGCTTCGCTGCACGCGGCGAAGGGCCTGGAATGGGACGCGGTGTTCCTGGCCGGGCTCACCGACGGCACGCTGCCGATCTTCCATGTGCTCGGCCGGAAGAACGCGCCCGTCGACGAAGCGGGGCTGGAGGAGGAGCGCCGGCTGCTCTACGTCGGCGTCACGCGGGCACGCGAACATCTGAGCCTGTCGTGGACCCAAAGGCGGCTGCAAGCGAGCGGTGACTATCGGCCGGTGACCCGGTCGCGGTTCCTCAACGGGTTGATTCCGGACAGTTCGGCGGCCTCGCGGATCGCCGTGGAAGTCCCGGTCAAGGCCGACACCCCGCGTCCACTGTGCCGGGTGTGCCTCAAGCCGCTGATCGGCACCTATGCCACCATGCTCGGCCGGTGCAGGCGCTGCCCGGGCGAGGTCGACCCGCAGCTGCTCGAGGCACTGAAGGAATGGCGAGCCGAGAAGGCCGAAGCGTTGCAGCGGCGCGACTTCGTGGTGTTCACCGACACCACCCTCACCGCCATCGCCGAACAGCTGCCCGCCGACGACGCCGCGCTGGCGGCCATCGCCGGCATCGGCGCGAAGAAGATCGAACGGTACGGTGCCGATGTCCTCGCCATCGTTGCGTCACGTTTGCGGGCAACAGCACAAAACCCCAGGTAGAAAATAAGTTGTTCGGTTCTCGATCATTGCCTATGGTGGAGAACACGCACCGAGAGTGATCCCGGTGCGCGGTAATTGTTCACACACGAGTTCAGGAGGGAGGCAGACACATGAACACGAACACGAACACCACGTTCGATGCGATGAGCAATCGCGTCCTGGTGAACGGATTTGTCATGTCCGCCTCCCGGGGGGTCCTCGCTCTGCAGGGGACCGGCCTGTCCGGCGTCGATGCCAAAGCTGTGCCGATGACTGTCGTTCATCAGCACACTCCGATTCGTCTCCAGGACAAGCCCAACGTGGGTTGGCAGCCGACCGCCGTCGCGGCACCGGCAGCAATCGCCGAGGAAGCCGGTTACGCACCGGAGTTCACCGG
>NZ_JBHWZY010000839.1:0-2971 GCF_042727815.1 Nocardia sp. NPDC060220 | reverse complement strand
GATCGATCAGACCTTCTATCTCGGCACCCTGCTACCGATCCTGCTCTACCCGGTGCTGGCGATCGTGCTGCTGGTGAAGCGGCGCAGTATCGAGCCCGCTCCGGCAACGAGCCCATGATCGAATCCCTTCGCTCGCAGATCACCGTCTCCGGGTGACTACAGCGACACCCGCGCGGTAAACAGCACGACATCCGATTCCTTGGGCAGGACACGGCCGTGGTCACCGTGCGCGGCGAATCCTGCAAAGGCGACCGCCCCAAGAAGCTGACCAAGGTGCAGACCCCCCGGTACAGGCACATCTCGGCAGCGCCGAGCGCACCCGGTTATCGAGTTTGCTCGAGTGCGGCGAGAATGGCTGCCGTTTCTTCGAAGAGGGAAAATCGGGCGATTCTGTGGTCATGCACTTCCAGGAGGGCGACCTCGTGACCGTGGATGATCGTCCTGGTTCCGCGGACTGTCCCTTCGAACCATGCGATCACGACGATTCGGTTGCCCGCCTGGAAGGTTCGCTCGATAGTCAGGTGGGTGTCGAGTCGAGTGTGCCGAAGTCCGAAGAACTCGAAGAAGCCGTCCGGACCGTCGTATTGTCCACGCCACGGCAACGACCTGACCGGGTAGTCCAACACGAACTCCGGTGCGATCAGCGCCCTGACCCGGTCCATGTCGTGTCGGGCCAGGGCCGAGTAGAACCCTTCGACCACGGCAATTTCGTTGGCGGACAACGGCCTTTCGACTCCTCGAATCATCGGCGGTGTGAAGTGCGTGGCATCACCGCACGTTTCGTTCACTGTCGGACGTCGATTCGGCCAGGTTGCGCAGTGCTGCGATATCTCGATCCAGGTTGCGTTGCAGCATGCGAGCCAGCAGCCACCCGAACGGCCGTTGTATGCCGTGCGGAACGACGCGCAGCTCGAGGCGGACGCGGCATCGGTCTCGGGTCAGCGGGGTTACGGTGCGAGAGCCTTCGGCGTCGGCCCCGGTGAGCGTGCGCCAGGTGATGCGGGTGCCTGGTTCGACAGTGACGACTTGACCATTGTTGTGCCAGGTCCGGCCCGCGAACCGGAGCTGTTCGACGGTGCGAGCGCCGGGAGTGGCAGGCCCGGGCGGGGAGGCGGACATGGCGACGACGCCGGTGCGCCATGCCGTGTCGGTGGCGTAGTCGGCCAGTAGCGCCCACACGTTAGAGGCCGCCCGTTCGACTGTCGTTTCCGCAGCCAGGTCGAAGCCGGTCATCGTGTCTGCGCCTGCCGTAGGGCGGCCAGCATGGCCGGGGTGTCGATATAGGCGTCGAAGCCGACGATCCGCCCCTGACGCAGGTGCCAGATGTGCACCTCGGGAAGGTCGAATTCGACGCCACCGGGGATGGTCGTCCCGACCGTGCGGCCGACCTGCACCACGTCCTCGCCTGCGGCGAACATGTGCTCGGAGATCGCTTTGCTGTCGATGTGCGCGAGCAGCGTGGTGAAGAAGCCGACCGCGCCCGCATGCCCGTGATGGCGGCCGCCCCAGGGCAAATCGGCGGCCTGGTCGATGTCGATGTCGGGGTCGAAAAGGCGTTCGATCATGCCGAAGTCGCGGCTGTCGAAGGCCCGATAGACCTCCGCGATGATGTCGAGAGTGGGGTGTGACATAGGACTGTCCTCGCAGACGTAGCGGTGAGTGCTTGGCACGAACGCCGGTGTGTGCCGGCTCGCCGCAACGATCGCGCGCAGGTGTTTCAATACCGCTACAACGACCGCCGAGACTCGCGCACCGACGAAGCCGCCGAACATCGGCCTCTCAGTCTGCTGAGAGGCCCTCGACCGAGTCACGGACCAGAGCGACCATGGCCGTCCAGCTCATCTGCCTGCCCAGCTGCTCGGCCGCGCGTTGTTCACCGGCGGGCAGCAGCCGTTCCATCCGATCCAGCACTACTGGGTGGGCGAATTGTGTGTAGCGCCGCGGATCAGCCCCGATCCGCTCGGAATGCTGAATCGCTGCCGCCCGCAGCCCGACAGCGGACTCGGGCGACGACAGCGCCATCAGCGCGTAGGCGGCAATGTAGACCGCACCCAGCGCGTCGGAAATATTCGATTGCTCGCCGAACGCGCGCAGCGCGCGGTCGATGGCGGTGAGGGCCGACACGGCCGTGTCGGCGTCCGCGGCCGGAGTGAGCAACGAACAGGCGAGCACCACGTCGGCCATGCCTTGGCACCACAGGTGACCGCATTCGGCGCTGAGTTCCCGCGCCGAGGCCAACCAGCCGATCGCGTCGGCGAGATTGCCCTCCAGCAGCAGTGCGATGCCCTGCCCGAACTGTGCGCAGCCACGGATCCAGTCCGCTGTCGGGAGCCGGTCGACTTCGGCGATCAGCCGGTCGATCGCGCTCCGGGTCGACGCCCGATCGCCGAGCGCGGTGAGGGCGAGGGCACGGAACATCAGCGCGTGCAGCCACAGGTCTCGGTCGGGCTCGGGGTCGGCGAGTAGTTCCATGGCTGCCTCCGCCCGCCCCAGCGCCTCGCGGGCGTCACCAGCATGGAACGACACAATCGACAAGGCCAGCAGTCCGCGCGCGCGATCCTCGGTGCCGGCGTCGGCGGCGGTGTCGAGCGCGGTCCGGATGACGTCGCGGCCGTCGACCAGCACGCCGAGGACCGGCCATGCGAATTGCAGCGCCGCCGCGCTTCGGAGCGCATGCACCGGATGGTGTGCGAGGTCGTAGTCGATTCCGGCGCGGATATTGGGCAGTTCGGCGGCGAGCGAACGATAGGCCGCGCCGGCGCGGTGCCCGGTCAGCAGCGCGGCCTGGTCGGCGACGAATCCGCGGGCCCAGGCGGCGTGTGCGGCGCGGGTGGCAGGTGGGTCAGGGTCGGTGTCGCGGCAGTAGCGGCGGATGGTCTCGAGCAGCCGATAGCGTGTCCCCTCGGAGGTGACGTCGGCGGCGATCACCGAGCGGTCGAGCAGCGATGCCAGGGTGGCGAGCACACCGGCG
>NZ_JBHWZY010000838.1:0-2975 GCF_042727815.1 Nocardia sp. NPDC060220 | reverse complement strand
GAACCTGGCTTCCTCGAACAACGCGACCAGTTCGTGTGCGCCGTCGTCGTGCAGCACGCCGCTGTCGAAAGCCCGCTCCAGCACTTCCCTCGGCGTATCCGAGATCAACGGCGCCGCGGCACGATCCGCGGCCAACCCGGCCTCCATGGCCACATAGCAGGCGATCACCGCGGTCCGCGGATCCTGACCTGGCGCGTTCATCGCGGCCAGTCCCATCTCGGCGGCCCTGGTCAGCGAGTCGACCGTATTCGAGACCTGCTCCTCGGTCAGTTCCACGCTGTCGACCAGCGGCGCCCGGCCTGCGACGGTGACCCCGACCAGACCGGCCACCGCGATGCCGATCAGCACGATCGCCAGGCCCGCGGCTCCCAGCAACGCCATCCCGCTCAGACGCGACGAGTCGACCGCCGAATCGACCACCTGCACATCGACAGCGGCGGGCGCACCGGGCTGTCCCGCTTGCGCCGGTGTCACCGAGGCCACCGGTGTCGGCTGACGCCGTGCGCCGGGCAAGACGAACAGCATGGTGCTACCGATCGCGAACGTCAGCGCGACGGTACTGAGCGCGATCGGGGCCAGCACCGCGAACCGCGTGAACGACAGACGAACCCGGAGACCGTGTTCGACCGCAGGCATCGCCAACGGCAGCCGATGCTGACTGACAATGACGCCCGCGAGCAAGATCACCACCGATACCAGCAGCAAGACCGGCATCAACGCGACAGCGACCGGCGAAGTCCCACCGGTTTCACTGGGAACAGCGGTCCCAGGTAAACGCCCGTGCAGCGCGATAATCGCCGCGACAATCAGAACGACCGCCGCTACCAGACGACCTATTGGCGCCAATACTTTTCCCACAGACCTACCGCCGAACCCCTGGATGCCACCCGAAATGCCCACATAATGACATTTCC
Organism: Nocardia sp. NPDC060220; assembly: GCF_042727815.1. Taxonomy (NCBI): domain Bacteria; kingdom Bacillati; phylum Actinomycetota; class Actinomycetes; order Mycobacteriales; family Nocardiaceae; genus Nocardia; species Nocardia sp. NPDC060220. The sequence continues at coordinate 2,061 of NZ_JBHWZY010000838.1, read as the reverse complement.
CCCGGCCCTCGGGAACCGACCGCACAAGATTTGGTCGAATTCCCTCAGGGCCCCCGGATTCCTTGTCTCCGACAACATTTCCTACCGCGAGGCAAGGAATATTCGGCCGCGATCATCTCTGCTCGGGGCGTCCCCACACCGTCGGGTCCGGCGGTGGCCAGCCATCCGCCCCCGGGAGCGGAAGGTCTGGCACGGCACTCGATCGATCGGGGCTCGACGAATCGGATATCCGATGCCATCCACCTCGAAGCGGACGTGGCGACGGCGACGGCAGTGTCGCGGAGCTCGGCGGCGCCACGACAGGAGGAGCCGCGACCGGCGGAGGTGCCGGGCGCGGGTGCCGGCCCGGCTCGGTGCGGCGCGACCGCGTCACCCGCACGATCACGAGGACGACGACGATCACGAGCACCGGGACCAGCAGGAGCGCGAGCCACGACAGGTAGCGCACGAGTTGCAAATATCTCGCGGATTCCGGCGGGGGCTCGGGCGTCGGAGCCTGTGCGAGCACGGGACCCACAGCGTCGTGTACGGCGAGAAGGACAGTGCTCACCGGACCCCCTCCCGGAAAACCAAGCGCCGCAATCGGATACCCGACCGGTGTGCACCCCGTCCGTCGCCTCCGCATCGTTTCCGTGACCGGTTTCCCCGATGGCCGCCGCGGCCCGGGGTGTGTCAGTCGGCGAGAAACCGGGCGGCGTTCGCGTGCGCCCATCGATCGAACGTGGTGGCGGGGTGGCCGGTGATGTCTTCGACACTGGTGGTGGGCAGGGATTCCGGCGGCGGGGCGAAATCGAGCAGGACGTTGTCGACATACCAGGCCGAGTTGTCGCCCATGGTGGGTTGCAGCGCGGTGATGGTCTCCTCGCGGGTGGAGGTGCGGAAGGTGATCTCGCGGTCGAGGGCATCGGCGAGGTGCGCGACCAGGTTCGCACGGGTGAGGACCTGTGGGCCCGCGAGGGAGTGCGCGCGGCCGAGGTGACCGTCCTCCAGCAGGGCGGTCGCGGCTACGGCGGCGATGTCGTTCATGGCGATGGGCGCACTGGTGGTGCCGGGGTGCGGCTCGTGAACAGCACCGGTGTCACGGATCTGCTGAGACCACGTCAGGGTGTTCTCCATGAAGTCGGCGGGCCACAGATGAGTCCATGCCAAGCCGCTGCCCTCGACGGCGTTACACACACTGCCCCACCAGCTTTCGGGCTCGCCCGACAGATCCACGACGTGCCGCACCCCGGCTGCCCGCGCCAGCTCGAGGACCTCGGTGACATTGTCCGGCGAAGGTGCGAGATACATCCGGTCGACACCCTCGAACGCCGCGGGCAAGCCGGCCGGTCGCCCCAGATGCCCCCGCGCCACCTGAACACCGGCGGGCAGCGCCGCCTTGGTGGGGTTGATGGTCAGCGCGCGAATGTCGGTCGCACCGCGCGCGATCAGCTGATCCACGACCATGCGCCCGATATTGGCCGTCGCCCCGGTAACCAGGATTGTCATCGGTTTCCCTCCGTCTCGGTTCGTTGGACCACTCGATCCTGCCAACGAAATCCGAGCGGCGCACATGGCAATTTCGGGCGGGATCGCAGGCAGGTTCGCAAGCCCGCGGCGGTCTCCCGACCGATCACGGATCGGCCCACCTACTGGAGGAAAACCTCGGCCTCGCCACTCGAACTCATCGAGTCCGTTCCAAGACCAGACGGACGGCCTTCTCATGAACTTCGAGCGGGTAACGCTTCGTCACGATGGGAACCATCATCCACAAGGAAGAAGCCGCCCCCGACCCGTGATGGTTCAGGGCAGTTCCCGTCTAGCCAGACCGCGTGTCGATCGCATGGCGAATAATGTGACGTGCGGAGTCCCCGGTTACCGAGGACTCGGCCAGTTCGGCGAACAACCGAGCGTAGGTCTCGATCTCCCTCGGTTGAGTAATCGATAGCTCAGCGGTAGGGGTCTCGACCAGCACCAACCGGGAATCGAACATCACGAAGTTGGTTGATTGCATCGGCATCGGAGCCGCTGCTGGGATGACTCCAAGCATCACACGGGGTAACCCCGAGACTGACAACAGAC
>NZ_JBHWZY010000837.1:0-2980 GCF_042727815.1 Nocardia sp. NPDC060220 | reverse complement strand
CCCAGCAGGGCGCCGAAACCCTGGCGCACCATCGCCTGGTCGTCGGCGATCAAAACGGTAATAGCCACCCAGTCACCCTAGTGGGTGGGCAATCTCACCGAGACCTCGAATCCGCCGCTGAGCGTGGGCGCCGCGTGCAGCTCACCGCCGACCGCGACAACGCGGGTACGCATGCCGTCGATGCCGTGACCACCGCCCGCACCGGGCTGGGGCACCGTGGCGGTCGCCGCGTTGTGCACGGTCACACTCACCTCCCCGGGATCGACCGCCACCGCGACGTGCACCGCGGCACCCGGTGCGTGCCGCGCGCAGTTGGCCATCGACTCCTGCACGACCCGATAGACGACCAGCCCGGTCGTCTCCGGCACCGATTCCAGATCCCCGGTCACCGTCCAGTCGACGGGCAGACCCGCACGCAGAGCCGACGCGCACAGGGCGGGCACGTCCGAGGCGCGCGGCTGCGGCGCGTGTTCGGGCAGCTGGCCGTCACTGCGCAACACCCCGAGCAGGCCCCGGATCTCGTTGAGCGCGGTGCGGGCGGTGGCGCCGATCGACTCGAACTCGGCGCGCGAGGCCGGGTCGAGGTCGTCGATCCGGTACGGCGCGGTCTGCGCCTGCACCACGACCATCGACATGTGGTGGGCGACCACATCGTGCAGGTCACGGGCGATGCGGGCCTTCTCCTCGAGGATCGCCCGGCGCGCGCGCTCGAGCTCGGTCACCTCTTCCTGCCGCTCGAGCTTGCGCCGCGAGGCCAGCAGGATCCGCACGAGATAGCCGAACAGGGCCAGCGCGCCGAACCCCATCGCCCAGCCCCACAGCGGACCGGTGTCCGAGCCGGGCATCGTTGTGGCGAACAGCATCGAGGTGGCCGCCCAGGCGACGACCACGATCGGCACCGCGGCCCGCAACGCCACCGCGAACAACAGCACGAACAGCACGATGATGTGCACGACCTGGAAGGGCAGATCGTTGTCGGCACCCGGCTGCATGCCGATCGAGAACAGCAGCGCGGCGCCGGCGGAGATCGCCCACCCCATCGCCGGGTTGACCCGCACGAACAGGATGGGGAAGGCCGCCAGGGCCGACAGCAGGGGCGCGGTGACCGGCGAGACCTCGTGGGTGACGAACAACGTCGGCCACGCGATGCTGTACAAAATCAGCGCGACCAGCACCGTTGCGAAGTCGAACCAGGTGCGCGCGGGTATTCCTCGCGCGGCGGGGCGCAGTGGTGCGGTCATGACAGTGAGCCTACGAACCGTCCGGTCAGCGGACCTCATACCCACGAACCGAATACGACCCCCTACCCTGGTGTGACCCCGGCGCCGGGCCTGCCACCCGCGCGCCCCGATAAACAAGTCCGTAGCGGGATGCCCGCCGCGTGACCCGCTCCTTACCGTCGGAGGCCATGAACACCCCGCTTCGCCCGGTACCCGCCGCTGCTCGGGCCCGTACCGCAGATTCCGCCGCCTCCGCGCCGTCCCCCGATTCCGCGCAGCACCGCCGTCGTAGCGGTGTCGCGCTGTGCACGGCCGGGCTGGCCATGGCCGCCGCCGTGGTCATGTCGGCACCGGGCGCCATGGGCGGCACCACCCCGGCCGGCAGCGAGAACGTCGCGGCCGCCGCCGCGGTCCGCGCGCTCATCGACGACAGCCCGGATGCCACCTCGCTCATCCCCCGCGATTTCGGCTACAAGTTCGGTTACGACCCCGTCCAGCTGGACGGCTTACTGGTGAACCCGAACGGCGGCTGCTCCTCACCGGTGACGCTGCCCGCCGAGTTCGAGTCGGCGTGTAAGGCGCACGACCTGGGCTATGACGTACTGCGCTACGCCGAGCGGGTCGACGAACCCCTCGGCGGATGGGCACGCCGCTCGGTGGACGCGGCGCTGAACCGGCGTATCCACGCCTCGTGTCAGCTGCGCGACGACGAGTTCTCCCGTGCTCGCTGCGGCGTGATGGCCGATATCGCGTTCACCGCCGTGGACGTGAACTCGCGGCGTCAGGAGTACGGCGCACCGGTGGTCGAGAACGTCTTCGCCCAGACCGACCCGGCCGACCGGCCCAACCTCTGGCCGCTCGCGCGCACCGTCCTCGGGTTGTTCGCGGTGACAGCGGCCTCGGCCGTGATCATCGACGCGCTGCGCAAGTTCCGGCGGCGCTTCGTCTGATGCGGTTGCCGAAAACTAGAACATGTCCTAGTTTTCACACATGTCTCTAGTCATCGACGAAACGATCGAGATCGACGCCCCCGCCGCGAAGGTGTGGGAGGTGCTCACAGATTTCGAGCGCTACGGCGAGTGGAACACCTTCTGCTACGAGGCGTCGAGCACGCTGGAACCGGGCTCGCCCATCGACATGCGGGTCCAGCTGGGCAGCAACCGTCGTCCGCAGCGGGAATGGATCCGTACCCACACCCCGGGCGTCGAGTTCAGCTACACCATGAAGCCGGTGCCGCTGGGCGCACTGCACAGCCTGCGCTCACACACCGTCGTCCCGCTGGGCCCCGACCGGTGCCGCTACGAGTCCCGGTTCACCCTCGCCGGTTGGTTGAGCCCCGTGGTGACGGTGGCGCTCGGCAAGCATCTGCGGGCCGGCTTCACCGCGATGACGGCGGGCGTCGGCCGCCGCGCGGTGGCGTAGACACCCACCACCGGCGGGCACACCGCCACCAGCGGGGCGTACCAGGCTCTTTCGAACCGGCACGCCCCGCTCGGGAAGAATTTCTCAGACCGCGCTCGGGCTCGGCAGCGCGCCGCGCGCCACCTCGTAGGCCGCGCCCACCCGGTACAGGCGGTCGTCGGCCAGCGCGGGCGCCATGATCTGCAGACCCACCGGCAGGTTGTCGTCGGCCGACAGACCCGACGGCACCGACATGCCGGGGTGACCCGCCAGGTTGGTCGGCAGGGTGCACAGGTCCGACAGGTACATGGCCAGCGGGTCGTCGACCTTCTCGCCCAGCTTCCACGGGGTGAACGCTG
>NZ_JBHWZY010000836.1:0-2982 GCF_042727815.1 Nocardia sp. NPDC060220 | reverse complement strand
ACTATAAATCCTGGGTGTCCGACAATGTTGGCATCGTCGTCATTGTCGACAGGGACGACGAAGACTGTGTCGTACTTAAGTCCAAGTTAGAGTTATCGGCACAGAAAGTTGGCTTGGTTACCGCTTCCTCCTCATCGGGGGGCTGCTTTCAGGTCTTGAACCGCATCGCCATCGAAGAATTGGAGGCTTGGTTCTTTGGCGATGTGGAGGCGATGTGCACCGCCTATCCGGGAGTGCCTTCCTCTCTCGCGTCTCGAGTCCCTTTCCGTAACCCGGATGCGATAAAGGGCGGAACTGCTGAAGCTTTGCATAGGGTTCTTGAAAGAGCGGGGCATCATTCGGGCGGCTTGGCAAAGGTGCGAGCAGCAATAGATATTTCTGCAGTGATGAATATTGAGTCAAACAGATCTGACAGCTTCTGTCAGTTTCGAGATGGGCTCCGTAGACTTGTGAATCAGAAGGAGGCTAACTAGTGCCACGCCGCGAGGATCTGAAGCACATCCTGGTGATCGGCTCTGGCCCGATCGTGATCGGCCAGGCGTGCGAATTCGACTACTCCGGTACCCAGGCGTGCCGGGTGCTGCGGTCCGAGGGACTGCGCGTGTCGCTGGTGAACTCCAACCCGGCGACCATCATGACCGACCCGGAGTTCGCCGACGCCACCTACGTCGAGCCGATCACCCCGGAGTTCGTCGAGAAGGTCATCGAGAAGGAGCGCCCCGACGCCATCCTGGCCACCCTCGGTGGGCAGACCGCGCTCAACACTGCGGTCGCGCTGCACGAGAACGGTGTGCTGCAGAAGTACAACGTCGAGCTGATCGGCGCCGACTTCGACGCCATCCAGCGCGGTGAGGACCGGCAGAAGTTCAAGGACATCGTCGCCAAGGTCGGCGGCGAGAGTGCCCGCAGCGCCGTCTGTTACACCATGGACGAAGTCCGCGAGACCGTCGCCGACCTCGGTTACCCCGTGGTCGTGCGTCCCTCGTTCACCATGGGTGGGCTCGGCTCGGGCATGGCCTACAACGAGGACGACCTCGACCGCATCGCCGGTGGCGGCCTGTCCGCCTCGCCGACCGCGAACGTCCTGATCGAGGAGTCCATCCTCGGCTGGAAGGAGTTCGAACTCGAGCTCATGCGTGACCGCAACGACAACGTGGTCATCGTCTGCTCGATCGAGAACGTCGACCCGATGGGCGTGCACACCGGTGACTCGGTCACCGTCGCTCCCGCGATGACCCTCACCGACCGCGAGTACCAGAAGATGCGCGATCTCGGCATCGCGATCCTGCGCGAGGTCGGCGTCGACACCGGCGGCTGCAACATCCAGTTCGCGGTGGATCCCGCAGACGGTCGCCTGATCGTCATCGAGATGAACCCCCGCGTCTCGCGCTCCTCGGCGCTGGCGTCGAAGGCCACCGGCTTCCCGATCGCCAAGATCGCCGCCAAGCTGGCCATCGGCTACACCCTCGACGAGATCGTCAACGACATCACGGGCGAGACCCCGGCGAGCTTCGAGCCGACGCTCGACTACGTCGTGGTGAAGGCGCCGCGGTTCGCGTTCGAGAAGTTCCCCGGCGCCGACGCCACGCTGACCACCACCATGAAGTCGGTGGGCGAGGCGATGTCGATGGGCCGCAACTTCTCCGAGGCCCTCGGCAAGGTGCTGCGCTCGCTCGAGACCAAGGCCGCCAGCTTCTGGACCACCGACGACGGCCAGTGGGCCCCGGCCGATCCCAGCGATCCGGCCTCGGTGCGCGAGGCGATCGAAGCCATCCTCGCCGACCTGCGTGTGCCGACCGAAGGTCGCATCTACCAGGTCGAACGCGCACTGCGCTACGGCGCGAGCGTCGCGGAGGTCGCGCTGGCCTCCGGTGTGGACCCGTGGTTCGTCGCCGAGGTGCTCGGCCTGGTCGAGCTGCGGACCGAAGTCCTCGACGCGCCCGTCCTCGACGAGGATCTGCTGCGCCGCGCCAAGCACTACGGCCTGTCCGACCGTCAGCTCGCCGCCCTGCGGCCCGAGCTGGCCGGTGAGTCGGGTGTGCGCTCGCTGCGTCACCGGCTCGCGGTGCGCCCGGTCTACAAGACCGTCGACACCTGCGCCGCGGAGTTCGAGGCCAAGACCCCGTACCACTACAGCACCTACGAGCTGGATCCCGGTGCGGAGTCCGAGGTCGCGCCGCAGCGTGAGCGCGAGAAGGTCATCATCCTGGGCTCGGGCCCGAACCGCATCGGTCAGGGCATCGAGTTCGACTACTCGTGTGTGCATGCGGCCCAGACCCTGTCGGCCGCCGGGTACGAGACCGTGATGGTCAACTGCAACCCCGAGACCGTCTCCACCGACTACGACACCGCCGATCGTCTCTACTTCGAGCCGCTCACCTTCGAGGACGTCCTCGAGGTGTACAACGCCGAAGCCGAGTCGGGCACCGTCGCCGGTGTGATCGTGCAGCTCGGCGGCCAGACCCCGCTGGGTCTGGCGCAGCGGCTCACCGACGCCGGCGTGCCGGTGGTCGGTACCTCCGCGGCCGCGATCGACCTGGCCGAGGACCGTGGCGAATTCGGTGACGTGCTCGTCGCCGCCGGACTGCCCGCGCCCAAGTACGGCACCGCCACCACGGTGGCCCAGGCCAAGAAGATCGCAGGCGAGATCGGCTACCCGGTGCTGGTCCGCCCGTCCTACGTGCTGGGCGGGCGCGGCATGGAGATCGTCTACGACGAGCAGTCCCTCGAGGGCTACATCTCCCGCGCCACCGAGCTCAACCCGGATCACCCGGTGCTGGTCGACCGTTTCCTCGAAGACGCCATCGAGATCGACGTCGACGCGCTGTGCGACGGCGACGAGGTCTACCTCGGCGGCGTGATGGAACACATCGAGGAAGCCGGTATCCACTCCGGTGACTCCGCCTGCGCGCTGCCCCCGATCACTCTGGGTCGCAGCGACATCGAGGCCGTGCGCCGCTCCACCATCGCGCTGGCCAAGGG
>NZ_JBHWZY010000835.1:0-2983 GCF_042727815.1 Nocardia sp. NPDC060220 | reverse complement strand
GCCTCCTACTGGCGCGATATGGGCACCCCGGAGGACTTCGTGCGAGGCTCCGCGGACCTGGTCCGCGGCATCGCTCCCTCCCCCGCTCTGCCCGGCCAGCGTGGCGAGTCTCTTGTCCACCCCGGCGCGGGTGTGGCACCGGGCGCGCTGCTGATCGGCGGGACCGTGGTCGGGCGCGGCGCGGAAATCGGCGCGGGTGCGCGACTGGACGGCGCGGTGATCTTCGACGGCGCGGTGGTCGAGGCGGGCGCTACCGTCGAACGCTCGATCATCGGCTTCGGTGCCCGCATCGGCCCCCGCGCACTGGTTCGCGACGGTGTGATCGGTGACGGCGCCAATGTCGGCGCCCGCTGCGAGCTCCTGCGTGGCGCCCGGGTGTGGCCCGGCGTGGTCATCCCCGACGGCGGCATCCGCTTCTCCACCGACGTCTGACCCTCGCGACGCCGGGTCACCGCCGATTCCCTCGGCCGACGACCCGGCGTCGTGCTGTTCACGCGAGCCCATACGCCTCACGGAAGACATTGCGCTCCCTGGCCCGGCGACCCGGATGCTCACGTCGCTCGGCCGGATGACCGACCGCCAGCAGCAGCGCGATCGCGAGATCGTCACGGTCGCCGATCCCGATCGTCTTCTTCACCTTCGCTTCGTCCCAGCCGTTCATCGGTGCGGTGGCCAGCCCCAGCTCGGTGGCCGCCAGCATCACGTAGGTCGCCGCGATCATGGCGTCCTTGACCGCGTACTCACGCAGTAGCCCGCGCCGCGCGAGATCGGTCTGGAACTCGTGTGACGCCGAGGCGAACATCTCGATGAACTCCTCGGTCCACGCGCCGTTGCCGCGAGCCTGGTCGTAGACGTCGCGGTGGTCCGCGCGCCAGGACTCCGGTTCGGCGACGAACACCAGCATCAGTGGCGCCTCCCGCGATTGGGGCTGGTCACCGGTCGCCCAGGCCAGACCGGCCCGACCTGCCTCGCTCGTGATGGCGACGATGGCGCGATCCTGCAAGTTCCAGCTGGTGGGCGCCTCGATGGCGAGATCGAGCAGCACCTCGAGATCGGTCGTCGAAACCGGATCCGGGCGGTAGTGGCGGACGGTGCGACGGGTGCGGATCGCTTCGGCGACCGACAGAGTTTTCGATGTCATGCACCCACTATCGGAGAGTCACTCTCCATTGGGAAGTAGGCACTAAATAGTGCGTTACTATCCCCCGATGACAACCTTCGCGGAGTCCTCGGGCCTGCCCGCCGACGCCTACTCGGCGAAGTGCCCGACCCGGCAGGTGCTCGATCACATCGCGGGCAAATGGACGATCCTGGTGATCGACGCGCTCCTCGACGGCACGCAGCGCTACACCGACCTCAGCCGGCGTATCGAGGGCGTCTCCCAGAAGATGCTCACCCAGACGTTGCGCAGTCTCGAGGCCGACGGATTCGTCACCCGCACGGTGTATCCCACGATTCCGCCCAGGGTCGACTACGCACTCACCGCGCTGGGTCGCAGCCTCGCCGAGCCGATCTCCGCCCTGCGGCAGTGGACCGAGACCCACATCAACGAGATCGAACGCGCTCGCGCCGGGTCTAGCTGAAGCCGACGGCGTGGTCGCCCCAGGCGGTGTGGAGGTCGGCGTCGGGGTTGTCCACGATGCGGTCGATGGTGTCGATGAGCAGGGTGGTGCGGGCGGTGGGGCGGTAGCGGGGCCAGTGTTTGGAGCCGTCGATGGCGGCGGGGACACTGTGTTCGGCGAAGGCCAGCCAGCGGCGCTGCATGCGGCCCGAGACCGCGACCGAGGCCTTGCGTCCACCGAGCCAGAAGGTGGGGTCGTGGTTCAAGGTGCCGAAATTGCCGAAGACATACGGCAATTCGGTGGCGTGACCGGCTCCCACCCTGGCCGCCTTCAACATCGGGGTGGCGTAGTCGAAGCGGTACATCCAGGTCGGCGAATGCTGGGCATGCCCCTCGGCGACCCAGGCCGCGGGCATCCGGAAGGCCGCGTCGGTCGACATCGCCAGTGCGCCACGGGTTTTGGTGAGGTCAGGGTAGGCGGAGGTGATCTCGGCGATCCGCTCGGGCGACATCTCCGGATGCGAGGCGGCGACGTCGCGCAGCATCGCGTTCACCGCGTCGGGCGTCACCGGCATGATCGGTGAGCGCAGCACCCGAAACAGCGACGCCTCATCGCGATTGGTGCCGATCAGCAACGGCACCCGATGCGAATGTCCCTGCTGGAATCGGTCGATCGGGTAGCCGGGCAACAGGTCCGCGTCGACGACCGGTGCCGCGGCGAGCCTGCCCGGTTCCTTGATGGGCACCTCGTCCAGCAGCACGGACCCGATCTCGACGAGCTGTTCGATCGGCAATTCCAGCAACCGATTCGCCTCGCCGGGCCCGAGTTCGAGCAGCTCGAGATAGCGCTGCCCGACGACCGCCGCCCGTTCCCGCCCGAAAACCGTGGTAGCGGGCGGACTCTGAGCGATCGCCTTGTGGAACAGCCCGGCCGCGGCGGGCGAGGTGAGCAGCGCGGTGACACATCCCGCGCCCGAGGACTCACCGAAGAGGGTCACATTGCCCGGATCACCACCGAAGGCGGCGATATTGTCTCGCACCCACGCGAGGGCGGCGAGCTGATCGTGCAGGCCGAGGTTCGCGGTGAACTGCTCACCGAACGAGGACAGATCGAGGAAGCCGAACACCCCGATTCGGTAGTTCACCGAGACGACCACCACGTCGCCCGCCTCGGCCAGCTTGCGTCCGTCATAGATGGTCTGGGCGGCGGTGCCGAGGCAGTAGGCGCCGCCGTGCACCCAGACCATGACCGGACGTGGTGCGTCGTCGCTGGGCTCGGGCCGCGGTGACCAGACGTTGACCCACAGACAGTCCTCGCCCATCTGCAGGTCGGAATCCACCGGCACCATCGCGCCCATGGCCTGCGGTGCGATATCGCCGAACACCACACAGTCGCGCACGCCGTCCCAGGGTTTCGGGGGT
>NZ_JBHWZY010000834.1:0-2987 GCF_042727815.1 Nocardia sp. NPDC060220 | reverse complement strand
ACCATCTGCTCGACCGCGTACTCGACGCCTGAAAAACGAAGAGCCCCGGCGATATTCGCCGGGGCTCACTCGTCTGACACTCGAACTACTTCTTACGTTCCTTCTTCTCGCGCACACGCACCGAAATGCGCACCGGCGAACCGTCGAAACCGAACTCCTCACGCAGGCGGCGCTCCAGGAAGCGGCGGTAGCCTGCCTCGAGGAACCCGGTGGTGAACAGCACGAAGGTCGGCGGGCGGGTGCTCGCCTGGGTGGCGAACATGACGCGGGGCTGACGGCCACCACGCATCGGCGGCGGGGTGGCCGCGATGACTTCCTTGAGCCAGGTGTTGAGGCGGCCGGTGGAGATGCGCTTGTCCCAGGACTCGAGCGCGGTCTCCATCTGCGGTACCAGCTTCGCCACGGCGCGGCCCGTGTGAGCCGAGATGTTGACCCGCTGGGCCCACGGCACGCGCACCAGATCGCGATCGATCTCGCGCTCGAGCATGTAGCGGCGGTCCTCGTCGACCAGGTCCCACTTGTTGAACGCCAGCACCAGCGCACGACCGGACTCGGCGACCAGGCTGATCACGCGCAGATCCTGTTCGGTGATCGGCACCGAGGCGTCGATCAGCATGATCGCGACCTCGGAGGCTTCCAGCGCCGACTTCGTCCGCAGCGAGGCGTAGAACTCGGTGCCGGTGGCATTGGAGACCTTGCGGCGCAGACCGGCGGTGTCGACGAACTTCCACGTCTTGCCGCCCAGCTCGACCAGCGAGTCGACCGGGTCGACGGTGGTGCCCGCGACATCGTGGACCACCGAACGCTCGTCGCCTGCCAGCTTGTTGAGCAGGCTGGACTTGCCGACGTTCGGCTTGCCGACCAGTGCCACGCGACGCGGTCCCGCGACGGCGGTACCTTCGCGCGGGGTCTCGGGCAGCGCGCCGAGCACGTCGTCGAGCAGGTCACCGGTGCCACGTCCGTGCGCGGCCGAGACCATGCGCGGTTCGCCCAGACCCAGCGACCACAGCGAGGCCGCCTCGATTTCGACCTTCTGATCGTCGACCTTGTTGGCCACCAGGATCACCGGGATCTTGGAGCGGCGCAGCTTGCGCACCGCGGCCTCGTCGGTCGTGGTAGCTCCGACGGTGGCGTCGACGACGAGCAGGATGGCGTCGGCGGTTTCCATCGCCACCTCGGCCTGGCGCGCGACGTGCTGCTGCAGACCCTTGGCGTCGGGTTCCCAACCGCCGGTGTCCTGCACCATGAAGCGGCGCCCCGCCCAGTTGGCCTCGTACGAAATGCGGTCACGGGTGACACCGGGAACATCTTCGACCACTGCTTCGCGGCGGCCGAGAATGCGGTTGACCAGGGTCGACTTGCCCACATTCGGGCGTCCGACCACGGCCAGCGTGGGCATGGCGACGTGCTGTTCGCCTTCGCCGTCCCCGTCGATGTCGAGGACTTCCCATTCGGACTCGTCGGTCCAGGTTCCGTCGCCTACGAGAATCTCTTCGATCATCGCGGACCTCCTGTCGTGGCCGAAAGCTGCTGAGCCACCACGCGATACAGCTCCTCGATGGTCTGTGCCATCGTCAGGTCGCTGGTGTCGACGAGCACCGCGTCGGCGGCGGGGCGCAACGGCGACACTGTGCGGGTGGAGTCGAGGGTGTCGCGGCGCTGCACGTCGGCCAGCACGGCCGCGTAATCGTCGCCGCGGCCCTCGCGGATGTTCTGTGCGTTGCGCCGCTCGGCGCGTGCCTCCGCGGAGGCGGTGAGATAGATCTTGGCGTCGGCGCCGGTGAGCACGACGGTGCCGATATCGCGGCCTTCGACCACGATGCGTCCGGCCATCGCCGTGATCTCGCGTTGCAGGGCGACGAGCTGCTCGCGCACCTGCGCCACCGCCGAAACAGCGGAGACGGCCTTGGTGACGGCGTCGCCGCGGATCTCCGCCGAGACGTCCTCACCGTCGAGTTCGATCACCTCGTGGCTGGGGTCGGTTCCGATCGAAAGCGGCAGTGCCGCAACGGTTTCCGCGATCGCAGCCGAATCGGTCAGCTCGACACCCGCACGCAGCACGCGCAGGGTCGCGACCCGGTACATGGCACCGGTGTCGAGGTAGCGGGCGCCGAGGCGCGCGGCGAGCCGACGCGACACGCTGGACTTACCGGTGCCGGAAGGACCGTCCATCGCGACGACGAGCGTCGCGTCACCGGTCATCCGGTCGCCGGTGAATTCCAGGGGAAAGTCCACACCGTTCACAGCTGCACCGCCTCGTAGAGTTTGCCGATCTCGTCGCGGCCGAGCACCCGCAGCGTGCCGGGACGCTGGTCGCCCAGTGCCACCGGGCCGAGGTGGGTGCGCACCAGCCGGATCACCGGGTGGCCGACCTCGTCGAGCAGCCTACGCACGATGTGCTTGCGGCCCTCGTGCAGCACGAGCTTCACCAGCGACCGGCCCTGGTAGGCCTCGAGCACCATGAACTTGTCGACCTTGGCGGGTCCGTCCTCGAGCTCGACGCCTTCGCGCAAGCGCTTGCCGACCAGGCGGTAGTTCACCTCGCCGTCGACGGTGGCCAAGTAGGTCTTGGGAACTTCGAACGAGGGGTGCATCAGTCGATGCGCCATCTCGCCGTCATTGGTGACCAGCAGCAGGCCCTCGGTGTCGGCATCGAGACGGCCGACGTGGAACAGGCGCTGACCAGCGGCGATCCGCTCGGCGATGATATCGCCGACGCAGGGGCGCCCCAGGTCGTCGGACATGGTGGACTGCCAGCCCCTCGGCTTGTTCAGCACCAGGTGCACCAGCTCGTCGCGGACCACGACACGGGTGCCGTCGACGCGCACGACCGCGTTCTCGGCGTCGATGCGCAGACCCTGCTCACGCACGATCTTGCCGTCGACCTCGACGCGACCGGCCGCGATCATCTCCTCGGCGGCGCGACGCGAGGCCACACCCGCCTTGGCGAGAACCTTCTGCAACCGTTCGCCTTCGCCCCAGGGAAG
>NZ_JBHWZY010000833.1:1670-2988 GCF_042727815.1 Nocardia sp. NPDC060220 | reverse complement strand
GGGTGTGTTGTTTGAGAACTGCACAGTGGACGCGAGCATCTTTGTTAGTAAGTGTTTAAGAGCGTACGGTGGATGCCTTGGCACCAGGAGCCGATGAAGGACGTAGGAGGCTGCGATAAGCCTCGGGGAGCTGTCAACCGAGCTGAGATCCGAGGATTTCCGAATGGGGAAACCCAGCACGAGTGATGTCGTGTTACCCGCATCTGAATATATAGGGTGTGTGGAGGGAACGTGGGGAAGTGAAACATCTCAGTACCCACAGGAAGAGAAAACAACAGTGATTCCGTGAGTAGTGGCGAGCGAAAGCGGATGAGGCTAAACCAGTTAGATGTGATAGACGGCAGTCGTTGTCTAGCTGGGGTAGTGGGAACATTCTTCTCAACTCTGCCGAGTTGAGCAACAGTAAGAAACCAAGTGGTTAGTTGAAGTGGTCTGGAACGGCCTGCCATAGACGGTGATAGTCCGGTAAACGAAAACTTCTTGGCTGTTGTGGATGTCTCCCGAGTAGCAGCGGGCCCGTGAAATCTGCTGTGAATCTGCCGGGACCACCCGGTAAGCCTGAATACTCCCTGGTGACCGATAGCGGACTAGTACCGTGAGGGAAAGGTGAAAAGTACCCCGGGAGGGGAGTGAAATAGTACCTGAAACCGTGCGCTTACAATCCGTCAAAGCCTTCGCAATCTTGATTGTGTGGGGTGATGGCGTGCCTTTTGAAGAATGAGCCTGCGAGTCATCGGTGTGTGGCGAGGTTAACCCGTCGAGGGGTAGCCGTAGCGAAAGCGAGTCTGAATAGGGCGAAATTTAGTCGCACATTATGGACCCGAAGCGGAGTGATCTACCCATGGCCAGGGTGAAGCGACGGTAAGACGTCGTGGAGGCCCGAACCCACTTAGGTTGAAAACTGAGGGGATGAGCTGTGGGTAGGGGTGAAAGGCCAATCAAACTCCGTGATAGCTGGTTCTCCCCGAAATGCATTTAGGTGCAGCGTCACGTGTTTCACATCGGAGGTAGAGCTACTGGATGGCCTAGGGGGCCTACAAGCTTACCGAAGTCAGCCAAACTCCGAATGCCGGTGTGTGAGAGCGTGGCAGTGAGACTGCGGGGGATAAGCTTCGTAGTCGAGAGGGAAACAGCCCAGATCGCCGGCTAAGGCCCCTAAGCGTGTACTAAGTGGAAAAGGATGTGGGGTCGCTTAGACAACCAGGAGGTTGGCTTAGAAGCAGCCACCCTTGAAAGAGTGCGTAATAGCTCACTGGTCAAGTGATCCTGCGCCGACAATGTAGCGGGGCTCAAGTACACCGCCGAAGCCGCGGCATTC
>NZ_JBHWZY010000833.1:0-1570 GCF_042727815.1 Nocardia sp. NPDC060220 | reverse complement strand
CCACCCTTGAAAGAGTGCGTAATAGCTCACTGGTCAAGTGATCCTGCGCCGACAATGTAGCGGGGCTCAAGTACACCGCCGAAGCCGCGGCATTCACACAATAGCCCGTCCTTTTCTTCGGAGAAGGGCCAGGTGTGTGGATGGGTAGGGGAGCGTCCTGTGGCCGTGGAAGCAGCAGTGTGAACTAGCTGTGGAGGCCACGGGAGTGAGAATGCAGGCATGAGTAGCGAAAGACGAGTGAGAAACTCGTCCGCCGAATGACCAAGGGTTCCTGGGCCAGGTTAATCCGCCCAGGGTGAGTCGGGACCTAAGGCGAGGCCGACAGGCGTAGTCGATGGACAACGGGTTGATATTCCCGTACCCGTGTATCCGCGCCCAATGCTGAATCAGTTGTGCTAACTGTCCAAATGTTGTTTTACTGAGCCTTCGGGTGAGGGGAATGACGGCTGCACAGGACCCCGGTTGTAGTAGGTAAGCGATGGGGTGACGCAGGAAGGTAGCTGGGCCAGGTGATGGAATACCTGGTGTAAGCGTGTAGGGCGTTGTGTAGGCAAATCCGCACAACATGTAGCCTGAGACGTGATGCGTACCCGTTGAGGGGAATTCAGTGATCCTATGCTGCCGAGAAAAGCCTCTAGCGAGCTGGTACACGGCCCGTACCCCAAACCGACACAGGTGGTCAGGTAGAGAATACTAAGGCGATCGAGAGAACTGTGGTTAAGGAACTCGGCAAAATGCCCCCGTAACTTCGGGAGAAGGGGGACCTGGTCTGGTGACGTTCTTTACGGACTGAGCTGGGCGAGGTCGCAGAGACCAGAGAGAAGCGACTGTTTACTAAAAACACAGGTCCGTGCGAAGTCGTAAGACGATGTATACGGACTGACGCCTGCCCGGTGCCGGAAGGTTAAGAGGACCGGTTAGCCTGTCATGGGCGAAGCTGAGAATTTAAGCCCCGGTAAACGGCGGTGGTAACTATAACCATCCTAAGGTAGCGAAATTCCTTGTCGGGTAAGTTCCGACCTGCACGAATGGCGTAACGACTTCTCTGCTGTCTCAACCACAGACTCGGCGAAATTGCATTACGAGTAAAGATGCTCGTTACGCGCGGCAGGACGAAAAGACCCCGGGACCTTCACTATAGCTTGGTATTGGTGTTCGGTACGGTTTGTGTAGGATAGGTGGGAGACTGTGAAGCTCGGACGCTAGTTCGGGTGGAGTCGTCGTTGAAATACCACTCTGATCGTATTGGACTTCTAACCTCGGACCATGATCTGGTTCAGGGACAGTGCCTGGTGGGTAGTTTAACTGGGGCGGTTGCCTCCCAAAATGTAACGGAGGCGCCCAAAGGTTCCCTCAGCCTGGTTGGCAATCAGGTGTTGAGTGCAAGTGCACAAGGGAGCTTGACTGTGAGACTGACAGGTCGAGCAGGGACGAAAGTCGGGACTAGTGATCCGGCACCGGCAAGTGGAAGCGGTGTCGCTCAACGGATAAAAGGTACCCCGGGGATAACAGGCTGATCTTCCCCAAGAGTCCATATCGACGGGATGGTTTGGCACCTCGATGTCGGCTC
>NZ_JBHWZY010000832.1:0-2998 GCF_042727815.1 Nocardia sp. NPDC060220 | reverse complement strand
GCGCCCGTCCCCCTCCCGCAGCTCGACCCGGTCCCGGATCCCCGCGGGCTCCACGGCCAGCGCCTCACGGGCGACGGCCAGATGTCGCCCTCGCCGTATTCGCCGGGGCCGGTCTTGAAGAAGCGTTGCAGGTGATGCGCGTCAGTGGGGTTCGCCAGGTCGGCGAGGGCCTTACGCACCTGTGCAGCGGTGGGAAGCTCGGACACACGCACCTCCGGGTCGGCGGATTCCCTCCGCATTCAACACTGGTGCGGTGACATGCCGGAGCAGGCTCCCCGTCGTCCGATCAGGCCGGTAGTGCGCCGAGGAGGCGGCCCGACTCGAATGTCGCCGCACCGGAGGGCAACTCGCCCGGCCGACCGCTCGTGCGGACGGTGACGGTGCCGGAGCCGGTGGTGGGGCGGCCGAGTTCGTCCATCTTGCGCACGGTCTGGGCGGCGACGGCTTGGGCGCTGTCGAACAGGCGCACTCCGTCGGGCAGTGCGGCGATGATGGCGTCGATGACCAGCGGGTAGTGGGTGCAGCCGAGGACAACGCCCTCGACGTCGGCCGGGGTGCGCGCGGCCGAGTCGGCGATCGACTCACGGATCGCCACGATGTCACCGCGGTCGATCGCATCGGCCAGGCCGTGGCAGGCGACTCCGACCACCTTCGCGTCACCGCCGAACCTGGCGATCAGATCGGCCTGGTAGCGGCTGGCAGTGGTCGCCGCCGTCGCCCACACGGCCACCGAATTACATTGTGCGGCAGCAGGTTTGATCGCGGGGACCGTGCCGATCACCGGCACCGAATCCCCCACCTCCGCCCGCACATGCGCCAACGCGGTGACGCTGGCGGTATTGCACGGCAGCACGATCACCTCGGCCCCCGCCTCGATCGCCTGCCGTGCCGTGCCGACGACCCGCTCGACCACCCACTGCTCCGGCTTGGGCCCCCAGGGCGCACCATCGGGGTCGAGCAGCAGCAGCAAGTCGACGTCGGGCCGCAGCTTGCGCAACCACGAAGCCGTAGGCAACAGGCCGAGGCCGGAATCGATGAGCGCGACGATCACCGCTACACCGTATTACAGCGGCGAGCCCGGCCGATCGCGACCATGTACGCACCGGCCCGGGCGGGCTCAGCCTGCCGCGGCGAGGAGGTCCGCCACCGGGGTGGGGGTGGCCAGTTTGGCGCGCAGTTTCATCACCTGGCTGGTCAGGCCCGCACCGAGCACGGCCGTGAGGATGCCGTCGCGGGAGTAGTAGGCGAGGAACTTGCGGCCGTCGTCGGTGACCACGGTGACGTCGTCGCCGGCCGAGGGGGTGCCGAGGGCCTGGATCTTGATGTCGTACTGGTCGCTCCAGAAGTACGGGACGCGGGCCATGGTGGGCGGAGTACCGCCGAGGAGGGCGGTGACCAGCAATTTTGCCTGCTCACCGGCGCTCGTCCAGTGTTCGACCCGCTTGCGGACGCCGGAGTCGTGCTGCCAGGCGGCGACATCACCGACCGCCCAGACGGCGTCGGCGGAGGTACGGCCGACCTCGTCGGCGAGCACGCCACCGCCCGCAGACCTGTCGGCCAGCTCGATACCGGAGTCGGCCAACCAGTCGGTGACGGGGACCGAGCCCACGCCGACCACGACCAGGTCGGCGTCGATGTCGGTGCCGTCGGTGAGGACCGCGCCACACACCCGGCCGGAATCGTCGGCGCGCAGGGTGTCGACGCCGACACCACAGCGCAGGTCGACGCCTTCGTCGCGATGCAGGCGCGCCACCAGGCCACCGATCTGCTCGCCCAGGACCGAGGCCAGCGGGGTCGGCTGGGGTTCGACGAGGCTGACCTCGACTCCGGCGGCGCGGAAGCTGGCGGCGAGTTCGCAGCCGATGAAACCGGCGCCGATGATCAATGCCCGGTTCGCACCGTCCAGTTCGGCGCGCAGGGATTCGGCGTCCTCATGGGCACGCAGCACATGTACGCCCCCGACCTGGGGAAGACCGGGGAGCCTGCGGGGGCGCAGACCGGTCGCGATGATCAGCTGGTCGTAGGCGATGGTGGCGCCGTCGGCCAGGGTGACGGTGCGCGCGGCGGTGTCGACACCGGTGACGGCGGTACCGAGGCGCAGCTCGATGTTCTTGTCCGCGAAGAACTCCGGCGGGCGAAGGGTGGTGTCGTCGGTCTCGCCGCGCACGAACTGCTTAGACAGCGGCGGGCGGTCGTACGGCGCGCGCGTCTCGTCGCCGAGCAGCAGCACACCGCCCTCATATCCGGCCCGGCGCAGTTCCTCGGCCGTGCGCAGGCCTGCCAGACCCGCTCCGACGATCACGATGGGCGCGCTCATATTGTGTCCTCTCGGCATGCTCGGTCGCTGACCGCTCGTGCCATGTTTCTGCTGTGTCGCGGACCACTACGGCCCCCAGATGTTTGTACCAGTGCGCCGGGTCACCTGTGACACCCACGTCGCAACACAACCGTGCCGCTTCCGATGTCGACCGGGCGGTCAATCAGGAGTAGACCGAGGTCAGAGGTATTTTCGTCTCAACGAGGAGGCATTTCCCATGTTCACCAACAGTCGCGCACAGGACTTTCTGGCCGTTGTGCTCGGCGCATTCACCGCACTGTCGCCCCTGTGGCTCGACACCAACGACAACGCCCGCTGGACCCTGATCGTGCTCGGCGTACTCATCGCCGCGACCGGTCTGATCCAGATGGCCAGGGACGATCTGACGGTCGCGGACTACGCGATGGGCGTGTTCGGCGTGCTGTTGTTCATCTCGCCGTGGGCCATGGACTTCACCGCGTTCCGCGGCGCGTCCTGGACCGCATGGGTGGTCGGAGTGGTGACGGCGGTGGTGGCGGTCGCCGCGCTGCCTGCCATGAACCAGCGCCTGCACAACATGGCTCCACATCACTGATGCCGGGCCGACGAGTCGGGCGCCGCAACGCGAAACGCGATGGCGACGCCCGGCAACTCATCCTGGATGCCGCCGAGACCCTGTTCGCCGCGCAGGGATTCGACGCG
>NZ_JBHWZY010000831.1:0-3000 GCF_042727815.1 Nocardia sp. NPDC060220 | reverse complement strand
GAGCGGGCCCGCCCACGCGCCCTGGTCGCGATCTTGCGGTCCAGAGTCACCGGGTAGCCGTCGAACGCCAGGCGCACCGGCTCCGACGGCACTTCCTGACGGTCGCGCACCGCCTGCTTGAGCACCTCGAGCATGTCGAGGGAACCCTTGATCTCCCCGGCGCGCAGCGAATCCTCGCGCACCGCTTTCACCCCCGGGTACAGGTCGCCGATGGTCGACAGCAGCACGCCGGTCTCGCCGAGCGAGGGCAGCACCTGGCCGATGTAGTCGAGGAAGGTGGCGTTCGGGCCGATGATCAGCACGCCGCTCTTGGCCAGCTGCTGCCGATAGGTGTAGAGCAGGAAGGCCGCGCGATGCAGCGCGACGGCGGTCTTGCCGGTGCCCGGCCCGCCCTGCACCACGAGCACGCTCTTGTGCTCGGAGCGGATGATCGCGTCCTGTTCGCTCTGGATCGTCTCGACGATGTCGTTCATGTGCCCGGTGCGGGCGGCGTTGAGTGCCGACAGCAGCGCGCTCTCACCACCGACGCCGTCGTCGGTGCCGACCACACCGTCGCGCTCGGCAGCATCGAGATCGAGGTACTCGTCGTTGATCGCGGTCACCGCGCGGTTGCGCGAGCGGATGTGCCTGCGCCGGGTGACGTTCTCGGGATTGGCGGTGGTGGCCAGGTAGAACGGGCGGGCCAGCGGAGCGCGCCAGTCGAGCAGCAGCGGCTCGTAGTCGTTGTCCTCGTCGAGGATGCCGAGCCTGCCGATGTAGCGCGCCGCGTCCTCGGTGCCTTCCAGATCGATCCGGCCGAAGCACAGACCGTGCTCGGCGGCGTCGTATTTGGACAGGTCCTCGTTGTAGAGCTGGGTGAAGGACTCGCGCTCACTGCGCGCCTGCGGTGTGCCACCGGATTCGAGGAGCACAGTCTTGAGCCGGTTCTGCGCGTAGTCGCGCATGCCGTCGAGCCGGTCGTAGAGCACCGAGAGGTACTGCTGCTCCTGTTCGATCTCGCGGTTGTGCGCGGCCGGGGAGGCGTCGGCGAGGCGGTCGGGCAAAACAGGACTCCTTTGTCACCGCGTTGAGAACAGAGTTGTCGAGTCTACGTGTCCGCGGGCAGGGCCGCCGCGACCGGGAACACTTCGTCGCCGAGGATCGGCGTGAAGTGTTCGACCACCGGGAAAGGCTCGTAGAAGTGGTGCAACAGCGCACGCCAGCGCTGATATTCCGGTGACTCGCGGAATCCCACTGTGTGGTCGGCCAGCTGCTCCCAGCGCACCAGCAACAGGAAGCAGTCGGGCCGCTCGACACAGCGCGACAACGACAACCCACCGAAACCGGGCATTCCCGCGATGATCGGATACGCCTGCGCGAAGGCCGCTTCGAAAGCGGCGGCGGCGCCGGGGCGAACGGGTAACAGCGCGTGTTCGACGATCACGCCGACCAGTCTGTCAGGAGGCGTGGGTGTTGTTCGAGCGTCGATTCTGACCGAGACCGAGCTCACGATGGGCCGACGGCTTGTCGCGGTACATCGCCAGGTCGGCGTCGTGCAGCACGGCTTCGGGCGTGCGCCGTTCGTGCGGGCCGAGTTCGGTGATGCCGACCGAGGCGCTCACCTCGAGACGGTGACCGCTGGCGATGATCGGTTCCGCCATCTTCACGCGCAGGCGTTCCACCAGTGCGGGCAGGTCGGCGCGCTGCGGATGACCGGCCAGCAGCACCAGGAATTCGTCGCCCCCCAGCCGCCCGACCAGGTCTTCGGTGCGCAACGCCTGTTGCAACCGCTGGGCGACGATCTGCAACACCGTGTCGCCGATGGCGTGCCCGAGGGTGTCGTTGATCGCTTTGAAGCCGTCGAGGTCGATGAACAGCACCGTGGTGATCAGCGTGCCGCCGTCGTCGGCCAGCGCCGTGGACAGCTGCGACAGGATCAGGGAACGATTCGCGAGCCCGGTCAGCGCGTCATGGGTGGCCTGGTACTCGAGCTGGCGCTTGCTTGCCCGGAACGCGGTGATGTCGGCGAACGAGGACACCCCCGCCGACTCCGGGCTGTCCGGATTGAGTAATCGGCAGTTGCACGACAGCCATACCAGCTGCCCGTCGGTGCGCTCGACTCCGAAAATGAACTGGGTCACCGCCTCTCCCGTCGCGAGGGTGCGCGCCATCGGATGCTGGTCGGGCGCGAGTGGTCGGCCGTCGCGGTCGAGCATTTTCATGGGCAGTTCGTCGATGTGCAGTCCGAGTACCGGCTCGGCCTCCGCAGCGATGCCGAGTATGCGTTTGCCTGCGGGGTTGATCGATTCGAGGCGACCGCGCCGATCGACGACGAGCACGCCTTCTTCCAGCTGCGACACGACGGTGGTGAAATACGCCTCCGCCTGCCGCGCCGACGCCTCCGCCGCGCGTTGGGCGGTGAGATCGTGCACGACCACCTGGAACGCGAGCTTCTCCTGCCACACCGTGAGCACCGACACGGTCTGCACCGGCACCGTGCGCCCGTCCACCCGGACGAGATCCATGTCGGTGGGCGGCGAGGCCGATCCCTCGGCGGTGAGCTGATCGATCCGTTCGAGCATGGCCGCGACGGAATCAGGATGGACGAAGTCGGTGATCGACAAGCCGAGCAGGTCGTCCACCGAACGGGCGCCGAGCAGGCGAACCATCGCCGGATTGACGTAGACGATCGTCCCCGACTCGTGCACACAGATGGCATCGGGAGTGTGTTCGACCAGCGACCGGTAGCGCTGCGCGAGCTGCTCGGCGCTCGCCGCGTCGGTCCTTCCTTCTCCCACTGCGAAACCCCCGATCTCGGCCTGGTCTGCGAACGGCATACCGGACTAGTCTGGTGATCCTTCATGAAGATCCGCGAGGAGCGATGTGACACTGGATGTGCTCACGGGCGGCATGACCCACCGCCTCGATTCTATGTCGATCGCCGGCATGGGTGTTGTCTCCGGTTACGGGTGGGGTCGGGAATCGCTGTGGCAGGGATTGTTGGGGTGCAAACCGGCAGCC
>NZ_JBHWZY010000830.1:0-3004 GCF_042727815.1 Nocardia sp. NPDC060220 | reverse complement strand
ACCGAACACTCAGCGGTCGAGCAGCGCGACGCATTCGACATGGTGCGTCGCCGGGAAGGCGTCGAAGGCCCGCAGCTCCGCCAGGTGATAGCCGGCATCCAGGTACAACCCCAGATCACGAGCGAAAGCCGCCGGGTCGCAACCGATATGAACGATCCGGCGCGGATCGGCATCGGCGACAGCGGCGACGACATCCTTGCCCGCCCCCGCCCGCGGCGGATCGAGCACCACGACATCGGGCCTACCGGAAGCACTTCGAGCCCACGGCTCGACCCGCTCACTACGCAATTCCAGCCAGGGCAGATCCCCCAGCGCCGCCACACCGTCGACAACCGCCGAACGAGCGGATTCGACACCGGTCACCGCCCCGGTCTGCCCCACCTGCTCGGCCAAGCGGGCAGCGAACACGCCCACACCGGCGTAGAGATCCCACCCCGAACCGCCGGGAGCGAGCCCCGACCACTCGGCGATCAGGTCCGAATAACATTGCGCCGCACCGCGATGCGCCTGCCAGAACCCGGTCGCCGACAACTCCCAGCGACGCCCCGCCACATACTCGACGACGCGACCCGAACCCTCGACCACACACTCCTCACGAGGCGCGTTCATCGCCGACTTCCGCGAAGCCGCCCGGTCCCGGATCGCCCCACGCTCGTCACCCGTCGGCGGCGCCGACTCACGACGACGCCCCGGCCGCTGGCCACGACCGCGGCTCGCGCCACGCGGTGTCTCCGGGCGACCGGCGGGACCCGAAGCGGGAGTCTCGGCCAGTTCCACGATATGACGAACACCGTCACCGTCGAGCGCGACGACCAGATCGGCCCCCGGCGTCCACAACCGGTCCGCGACGCCGTCGAGCGCACCGGCGACAGGCTGCGGGCAGCGCAGATCCGCGATCACCTCGGTGCTGCGGTAACGGTGCACACCGGCGTGCCCCGCGCCGTCCACGACCAACCGCACCCGCGTGCGCCAACCACCGGTGACCTCACCCGAATCACCGGCGATCGGCTCGACCGTCACCTCACGCTCGATCTTGGCCAACCGGCGCAACTGCTCGTCCACCACCGTGGCCTTGAGCGCGCGCTGCGCCGCGGGCGTCGCGAAGGAGAAGTCACAGCACCCCGCACCGCCCGGCCCGGACACCGGACAGGTCGCGGGCACCCGGTCCGGGGACGCCTCGATGATCTCGACCGCGTCGGCCCGGCAGAACGAACCGCCGCGATCCTCGGTCACCCGCGCCCGCACCAGCTCACCGGGCAGCCCGTGTCGCACGAACACGACCCGGCCCTCGTGGCGCCCGACGATGAACCCACCGTGCCCGGGCGCCCCGAGGCGCACCTCGAATTCTTGTCCGCTCCAATCACTCACGGCCACACCCACTCTCACCCTCGACCGGCGCGCCGCTCATTCGCGACGTCCTGGTCGTTCGAAACCTCGGCGCACCGAACCCGGTGCGTTCACATCGGCTGCCTGCTTGGCCCTGGTGGAGGAACTGAGCTGCCACGGCACGCTCGTCACCATCACACCGGGCTCGAACAGCAACCTGCCCTTCAACCGCAGCGCGGACTGGTTGTGCAGCACCTGCTCCCACCAGTGGCCGACCACGTATTCGGGAATGAAGACGGTGACCACGTCGCGCGGGGCGTCCTTGCGCACCCGCTTGACGTACTCGAGCACCGGCTTGGTGATCTCGCGATAGGGCGATTCGATCACCTTCAACGGCACGTTGATCTCGCTGTTCTCCCATTCGCGCACCAGCTTGCGGGTGTCGGCGTCGTCGACGTTGACCGTCACCGCTTCCAGGGTGTCCGGGCGGGTGGCGCGCGCGAAGGCCAGCGCGCGGCGCGTGGGCAGATGCAGCTTGGAGACCAGGACCAGCGAGTGGGTGCGGCTGGGCAGCACGCCGTCCCAGTCGGATTCGTCGAGTTCGCGCGAGACCGAGTCGTAGTGCTTGTGGATCAGCTTCATCACGACGAAGATCGCCACCATCGTCAGGATCGCGATCCAGGCGCCGGCGAAGAACTTGGTGACCAGCACGATCATCAGCACGGCGCCCGTCGCGGTCAGACCGATCGCGTTGATCACCCGGGAACGCATCATCTGCCTGCGCTGTGCCGGGTCGGTCTCGGTGCGCAGCAGACGCGTCCAGTGCCGCAGCATGCCGGTCTGGCTCAGCACGAACGAGACGAACACACCCACGATGTAGAGCTGGATCAGCTTGGTCACCTCGGCACCGAAGAACACCACGAACGCGATCGCGGCACCCGAGAGGAACAGGATGCCGTTGGAGAACGCGAGCCGGTCGCCACGGGTGTGCAGCTGACGGGGCAGGTAGCGGTCCTGGGCCAGGATCGAACCGAGCACGGGGAAACCGTTGAACGCGGTGTTGGCCGCCAGCACCAGGATCAGCGCGGTGACGATGGTGATGAAGAAGAACCCGATCGGGAAGCCGTGGAACACCGCTTCGGCGATCTGCGCGATCAGGGTCTTCTGGTGATAATCGGCGGGCGCGCCGACCAGGTGCGCGGGGTCGTGCGCGTACACGACGCGGATCTTCTGGGCCAGGATGATGATGCCCATCAGCAGCACGATCGCGATGGAACCCAGCAGCAGCAAGGTGGTCGCGGCATTGCGCGACTTGGGTTTACGGAACGCGGGCACACCGTTGCTGATGGCCTCGACACCGGTCAGCGCCGCACAGCCGGAGGAGAAGGCACGCGCGATCAGGAAGGCGAAGGCCAAGCCGTAGAGGTGCTCGTCTTCGGCGTTGAGCCCGAAACCGGCGGACTCGGCCTGGATGTCGTCGCCGAGCACGTAGGTACGGAACAGGCCCCAGGCCAGCATCGCGAACATGCCGAAGATGAACGCGTAGGTGGGAATCGCGAAGGCGGTCCCCGATTCGCGGATGCCACGCAGGTTGATCGCGGTGAGGATCGCGATCGCCACGACCGCGAACAACACCTTGTGCGTGGCGACGAACGGGATCGCCGACCCGATATTGGAC
>NZ_JBHWZY010000829.1:0-3008 GCF_042727815.1 Nocardia sp. NPDC060220 | reverse complement strand
GGTCCTCGGTGATCTGGAGGACGGCGCCCAGGCTCACCCCGGCGCGGGTCGCGTACTGCTCGGCTTTCGCCTTCGCGTCGTCGTAGGCCGCGTCGCGGGCTTGCTCGAGCAGGGGGGCCGGGTCGGCGACGCCCCGGGTGAGGCCGCCGAGGCGGACGTCGTCGCCGCCCGCGTTCACCGCGGCGGCGACCGTTTCGGCGGGGTCGATGCCGGTGCCTTCGCGCAGCGACACACTGAGGCCGGTGGAGGCCAGGTATCCGGCGATCTCGTTGCGCCCGTTGTCGGTGTAGACGGTTTCGGTGCGCACGCTCAGGCCGCTGGTGGCCATGTCCGCGTCACTCACCCCGGCGGTTCGCAGTGCCGCGACGACCGCGCTCACCCGGTCACCGGCACGCCCGTAGGCCCCGGCGACGGTGTCGGCGCGCGATTCCACCGACAACGTCAACCGGATCAGATCGGGGACCGCGCGCACCACACCGCGCCCGAAGGTGGTCGTGCTCGCCTGCCAGGACTTCTTGCTCACCGCGGTACTCCTGTCGGTCGATGGCTGCTGTGCTGCTCAACGTCTCGCGTGAGGACCGAGTTCCGCCGGGCGGTCAGTAGTTCTCGGCGTTGCCCGAGATGGTTCGGACAGTGGCTTCCATCTGCGCGTACGCCCCGGCCGCGAGCCGTTGCAGCAGGGCGAGTTTCAGTTGCGGGTGCTGCTCGGCGAGCTCGTCGAACACGGCCGCGCTCATCACCGCCACCCGCAGCCCGGTCTCGGCGACGATGTCGTTGACGAAATTCTCGCCGGTCAACATCGGGATCTCGCCGAACGACATCCCCGACGACAACGTCACCAACCGGTGCACCCGCCCGTCGGTACCGGCGAAGGTGGCCCGCACCCGCCCGGCGAGAATCAGATACAGCCCGGACCGTGGCTCGCCGCGCTCGGCGATCACCTCGCCGCGGGCGAAGGTGCGGGCGACGAAATCCGCGCACAGCCGGTCCCGGTCGGCGGGGGCGAGTCCAGCCAGCAGCGGATGCTCGTCGAGGTCGATCGACGCGGCGGCGCGCGTTCCCGGCGGCCGATGCCGGTCGAGCACGATGTCCTCACACCATTCGGTCGCGGTGTCGCGATCGACGAACACCCGCCCGCGCGGATCGTCCGGATCCAGACTCGACACCTCGTGACCGAGCTTGGCATCGGGATCGACCAGCGCCACCCGGCTGCCCCGGCGCACCAGCTCGGCCTGCAACTGCTCGACCATCCCGCGAGCCACCTGACTCACCTCACCGACCCGGCGCAGGTCGATCACCAGCGCGTCGAGCTCGTCGGCGTTGCCTTCGATCGCCCGCACCGCCCGTTCGGCACCGGCGAACAACAGGTCGCCGTGCAGCTCGTAGACCCGCGCACGGTCACCATGGGCGGCCAGCACCTCGGCGTCCTCGGGGGTGCGGCGCAGTCGCGACGGCAGCTGCGCGACCGAGTAGTCGGCGCGGATCGCGGTGCGCGCCGATCGGGTCACGTGACAGAAGTGCAGTTCGAGCCGGCGCGACAGCTCCCGGCACGCCGCCACCCCGCGCACACTGTTGCCCTGTCCGTCCAGCCTCGGTGAATACACCGAGATCCCGAGCTGACCGGGCAGCACCGCGATGATCCCGCCGCCGACCCCGCTCTTGGCGGGCAGCCCGACCGTGGTCACCCAGTCACCGGCGGCGTTGTACATGCCGCAGGTGGTCATCACACTGAGCACCCGTTCGGTGAGCGAGGTCGACAGCGCCCGTTCACGAGTCTTCGGATTGACTCCGTTGTCGGCCAGGGTTGCCGCCATCACGGCCAGATCGGTGCAGGTGATCTCGATCGAGCACTGCCGGAAGTACCGGTCGACCACGTCGTCCGGATCGACGTCGATGATGCCGACCGAGCGCAACATGTACCCGATCGCCCGATTGCGGTACCCCGTGCGGGCTTCGGATTCGTAGACCGCCTCGTTCATCGTCAACTCGCGCCCGGCGAAGCGGGAGTAGCAGCGACGGACCCGCTCGAACTTGTCGGCGGCGTCGCGGCCGTCGATCAGCGAGGCCGCGGTGATGGCCCCGGAGTTGATCATCGGGTTGCTCGGGCGCTGAGTGTCGGGTTCGAGGCTGATCTCGTTGAACGGTTCACCCGACGGCTCCACGTCGATGTGCTCGGCCACCCCGTCGAGTCCGCGATCGGCCAGCGCCAGTGCGTAGGTGAACGGCTTGGAGATGGACTGGATGGTGAACCCGATGCCGGTGTCGCCGACCTGGTAGACGAGTCCGTCGGCGGTCGCCAGGCACAGTCCGAACGAATCCGGTGCGACGGCGGCGAGCTCGGGGATGTAGTCGGCGGGTGCGCCGGAGGTGTCGTCGCGACAGACCGCGTACACCTCGTCGAGCATGCCCGCCACCACACCCGGGTCGATCGTGCGCGTCGCGCCGTGCGGTCGAGTCACAGCGTCACTGTAGGTCGCAGCGCTGGTGGCCCGGTCCTGGACGCGCAGGGGAGATTGTCCTCACAGCCCAGAACTCGGTGAGGTAAGCCTTGGTCGAACCCGATTTCTGCCCGCGCGTCCTGTTCACCGGGCCTGCGGCGGTATCGTCGTCGCGACCGTAGCGCTCGCCGTGCCCGTGCTGGGAAGGGCCCGCGAGCCTGTGCCCGTCCCGCGGGCAAATACACTGGGCTGATCACAATGTAGTCCGGAGGGAGCGAGTTCAGGTGGGAGTGCTGTCGCGGGTGGATTCACCCGAAGATCTGCGCCGGCTGAGCGTGCCGCAGCTGCGGGAACTGGCGGACGAGATCCGCGAGTTCCTGGTGCAGAAGGTCGCCGCCACCGGAGGCCATCTCGGCCCCAATCTCGGGGTGGTCGAGCTGACCATCGCCTTACACCGGATTTTCGATTCGCCCGCCGATCCGTTGATCTTCGACACCGGCCACCAGGCGTATGTGCACAAGATCCTCACCGGTCGCAAGGATCGCTTCGACTCGCTGCGCAGCCGTGACG
>NZ_JBHWZY010000828.1:0-3010 GCF_042727815.1 Nocardia sp. NPDC060220 | reverse complement strand
CGTCGAGAAGCGCCTGAAGTGCTGCGAGATCTTCTGGAGTTTCACGCAAGGCGGTCCCTTATCTGTGGATGGTGCGGCAACGGACGATTCCCATCCTCGACCACAACCTTGACATCTTGTGTCAGGTTTCCGTCCGATCTTCGCCGCCCGACAGGCAGATCGAGGTTGCCCGGCGAGGGCGTGCATCAACGTCTTCGCGTCGGGGAGTCGGTCGAGGTCCAGCTCCTGGCGGCAGTGGCGAGACGACCGTTGGACAGGCGTTGACAGTGAATTTACTATTTTGTAAATTACTCATACGTCAAGAAGAGGAGTCGGCTTGCTGTCCGTGTTCTGGGACCACATCAACAACCCGTTGATCTACGCAGTTCCGTTCTTTCTCGTCTTCATCGCCATCGAAGCGCTGAGTCTGCGCCACGCGGACGCCGAGGACACACCGCGGGCCTACTCGCCCATCGACTCGCGCACCAGCATCACGATGGGTTTCGGTGCGATGGGCGCGATGGCACTGTTCAAGCTCGCGACGCTGTTCGTGTTCGTGATCCTCTACGCCGAGCTGGCGCCGTGGAAGTTGCCCACCGGCTCCTGGTGGTACTGGCCGCTGTTGCTGGTGGTCGTCGATATCGCCTGGTACTGCAATCACCGGTTCTCCCACCGTGTCCGCATCGGCTGGGCCGCACATCAGGCACATCACTCGAGTGAGTACTTCAACCTCGGCACCGCCCTGCGACAGAAGTGGAACCCCTGGTCGGAGGCGATCTTCTGGGCGCCGCTACCCCTGCTGGGCTTCGCACCGTGGACGATCTATGTGGCCTTCGCCTTCAACCTGATATACCAGTTCTTCACCCACACCGAGACGATCGACAAGATGTGGCGCCCGCTCGAATTCGTGTTCAACACCCCGTCCCACCATCGCGTCCATCACGGCAGCGACCCCGAATACCTGGACCGCAACTACGGCGGCATCCTGATCATCTGGGACCGCATGTTCGGCACCTTCCAGGCGGAACTGCACACTCCCACCTACGGTCTCACCACCCCGGTCGGCACCTACAACGTGCTGCGCCTGCAGTACCACGAGTACGCCAACATCGTCCGCGACGTTCGCCGTGCGAGCCGGTGGCGTGACCGGCTCGGCTACGTCTTCGCGCCGCCCGGGTGGCAGCCGGCTGTGCGGGAACCCGTGGTGGGTGTCGCGAAGAAGCAGGCGGCATGAATTCCGTCGACGCCGCGGCCCTCGTTCTCCGGCTCACCCTCGGCACCGTCGTCCTCGCTCACGGCATCAATCACGCCTGGGGTGACGGCAAGCTGACCGGCACGGCGGGCTGGTTCGCCTCGATGGGTCTGCGTCCAGGGATGGTGCACGCGGTGCTCGCCACGGTGACCGAGATCGTGGCCGGCCTGCTGCTCATCGTCGGGATGCTCACGCCTTTCGCCGCGGCCGCGGTTGTCTCGATCATGATGGTCGCCTTGGTCACCGCGCACCGAGACAACGGGTTCTTCATCTTCCGGCCCGGCCAGGGCTGGGAGTACACCGCCGTCCTCGCCGCGACTGCCGTGGTCATTGCCATTCTCGGGCCGGGTCGCTGGTCGGTTGATCATCTGGTCGGCATCGCGATGGACGGCACAGCACCGCTGATGATCTCGGTCGTGCTCGGCGTCGTCTCTGCGACGCTGCTGCTCGGTGTGTTCTGGCGGCCCACACCGCGCGACAGCCGCTGAGCGAGGTCAGCCCTCCTTGATGCTGTTCAGGAAGAACTCTCGGATATCGGCGGCGAGCAGGTCGGGAACCTCCATCGCGGCGAAGTGACCGCCTCGGTCGAATTCCGACCAGTGCCTGATGTCGTAGAGCTGCTCGGCCAGCGGGCGCACCGACTGGGTGATGTCATGGGCGAAGACGGCGACGCCCAGAGGCACCGGGCACGGCGCGCTCCCCCTCGCCGATTCGCGGTGTAGCCGTGCCGAGGATGCCGCGGTGGCGGTGAGCCAGTACAGGGAGATGTCGGTGAGCATCCGGTCGTCGCTGATCGGTGAGCGTGGATCTGTCCATTGCGCGAAACGTTCGGCGATCCAGGCGAGTTGGCCGACGGGCGAGTCGGTGAGCGCGTAGCCGATGGTCTGCGGGGTGGCGGCCTGGAGTGCCTGGTAGGGCGGTCGATTCGCCATCAGCTGTTTGATCTTGCCAAGTCGCGCTTCGTCGGCGTCGGAGAGTTCGACATCCGGGTTCGGCCGCGTCGGCAGGTAGTTCACATGGACGCCGACAACGTTGTCCGGCGCCACCGCTGCGAGCGACTGGGAGATACCCGAGCCGAAGTCGCCACCCTGCGCGCCGTAACGCTCGTAGCCGAGCCGCCGCATCAACTCGGCCCACGCGCGCGCCACCCGGACGATGTCCCAGCCGCGCTCGTGGGTCGGCCCGGAGAACCCGTAGCCCGGAATTGACGGGATCACCAGGTGGAAGTCGCGCGACAGTGGTTCGATCACGTCGAGGAATTCCAGGAACGAGCCGGGCCAGCCGTGGGTGAGGATCAGGGCGAGCGCGTCCGGCTTCGGCGAGCGGACATGGACGAAATGGATGTTCTGGCCGTCGATTTCGGTGGTGAAGTGCGCGAGTTCGTTGAGTCTCGCCTCGTGCGCTCGCCAGTCGTAGCCGGTGCGCCAGTATTCGGCGAGTTCCTTCAGCCGCGCCAGCGGGAAGCCGTAGTCCCAGCCGGCGTCGGCGAGCTCGTTGGGCCAGCGGGTGCGGGCGAGTCGTTCGTTGAGGTCGTCGATATCAGCCTGGGGGATGTAAGCGCTGTTTGTAAGCGCATACATCACTCTGTGGGAACCCGGCTGATGAGGCAATAGGGGCTTGGTCACACTCTCGTAACGGGAGTGACATCAACGGGAACGACACCAACCGTGGTGGCGTCCTGGGACCGCCCGGGACCCACCGTGGTGGCGTCCTGGGACCGCCCGGGACCCACCGTGGAGGCGTCCTGGGACCTCCCGGCCCGTGCCGTGACGGTCATAC
>NZ_JBHWZY010000827.1:0-3017 GCF_042727815.1 Nocardia sp. NPDC060220 | reverse complement strand
GTTCTCCACGGCGGGCAGGAGCGAGTCCTGCTGGGCCTTGCTGAAGCGGTGGATCTCGTCGAGGAAGAGGACGGTCTCCTTGCCGTGGCCGCCCATCGCGCGCCGGGCGCCCTCGATGACGGCGCGGACCTCTTCACGACACCTCCTCGATCGGTGCCCGACATCGGTGTACTTTCGCGTATGGTCGACATGGCGCGCGAGCGGATTCTCGAGTCAACTGCCGCCGAGAGAAGGTCAACTAACAGGCGCAAAATCGAGCAAAGGGTCGCCGAGAAGGTTTGCATCGCATCGAAGTTTGATTGGACGTGGACCTTTGACAACATTCGACAGTTCTGCGACATGGTCGGCTGGCACGAAGATCCCGATGCGGGTCACTCGATCGAGCACGGAGGCGATCTGACTACCGACATAGACGTGCGACAGCCTGGGGCGAGTTTGAGTGTCGGGCAGGGTGATATCAGGTACTGCTCCTTCAAAGCTGTTGACACCCTGTTCGCACGCAATGCCGATGATGGCATGGCTGCTGAGCGCATAGTAAAGGAATTCAATTCCCTCGCTGGTGTAATCGAATCGAGGATCGGCCGCCCGCTTTGCCGGCCTGCGGATATGAACGAGAACAGTGAGATGGCTTGGATACTTCCAAAGGTCGTCGTACGCCTTCGTAGATCCGTTCAAGGTGTCAGGGTCTGGATGATCAACCCGCGATATCTGACAGAACTCGACGGCAACCTCGAGAGATAGGTGCGGGAGGTGAATTGGATCGAAGCCCTGGTGGACTCACGTAGTGTACGGGCAATATTCGGAGCAGCCACTCCGTCATTGGAAGGCGTTGTGCTCCATGAGGTTCGCCTGCACCGAGACGGGCCAAGTGTATACCTCCGTTTCGACTTTCGTGAGTTCCCTGTTGATCCGCCGAGGAAATGGGGAAACATCGGTTACAACACAGTGCAGATTGAGCTGAACCTCTATGGCGTCGATAGTGTCGAGATATCGAACCTGAGCACCGAATCCGTGATTGATCTCAATCTATCGACTTGTAACCGCGATGGGAAGAGAGTCGTACATGCTCGGACCTCCAAGAATTCCGCAACCCACTTGGATGTTGTAGCCGGGTCCGTCAGAGTTTCGAAGATATCGGCCTACGTAGGCGATCATCCACTAGTGCCGCACGTGCCGACTCGCTGGGAGTGACGCTATGCCGAGATTCTGGGTTTGTTGATGAAGAAGAAGTTTGTTATTGGCCTATATTTGGCAGAATTCTATCCCAGATGGAGCGATGAGGTAGGCGAAAATCGTCCATGCAATAGTCGGAATATCGACTTGGCCACGTTCCTTTGGGGTAGTACGACTGTGCGTAGGGTTGACGTAAAGACTGGATACGGCGCTGTCCTTCCATTGTTTGTGCACTGGAGCGATGGAACAGATCTCGATGCTCTCGATCGGAAGATTATCGATGGTCTTCCATATTTCTTCGACTTTGATGGTGCGCTATTCGGCGCCGACGTCCCAGTCAAGTGCTTCAGCTGTGGTGCGCGATTTGTAGGAATTGTAGTGGAGAACGCCGTCTCGATTGTCGAACACAGGGAAACGCGGTCTCGTGATCACAAGTACGTCGAGTGCTGTCCAGTCTGCGAGAAGCGTTGGCGCACTGATGTTCTCGAACTGATCGTGCAGGTTGGGCCATGTAACTCGCAGGAGGGGGAGTGACAGGCGAGCCGGTTCAGCTCGTCCGGGAAGTGGGCGACCTCACCAACGAAAACTCGTCGAATTGGTCTGCACCGTCTCGGCGGAAGTGAGCTCGTTGTAGGTCGGCGTCAGGTGGTCGCCGGTGTCAATGCCTCCGTCAGGGCAGGAACCGCGAGGGTGCGCTGCCATGGGCGCGCACCGCCGGCGAGGAGGAAGGCCTCGATCTTCGCGGACAACTCTTCGGGAGTGCCGACGTTCTTGTAGTCGGGGAGTCCGTCCCAGCAGAGACGGCGGACCAGTTCGGGGGACAGGAGGTTCTCTACCGGGATGGAGTGTTCGGTGGAGAGTTCGCCCATGGCGCCGCGGGCGGTGGTGAGGCGGGCGGCGGCGATGGGGTCGCGGCGTTCCCAGCGGTTGACCGGGGGCGGGCCGTCGAAGGGGAGGGTGAGTGGGGGGAGTTGCTTGTCGGGGAGCGTGCGGCCTCGTTCGACGGCGGCCAGCCAGTCGCGCGAGTAGCGGCGCTGGCGGGGGCCGCCGAAGACGGGGAGGGTGCGCAGTTGGGCGATCGAGCGGGGTTCGCTGGTGGCGGCGGTGACGATGGCCGAGTCGGGCAGGATGCGGGCGGGGGCGACGTCGCGGGCGCGGGCGAGTTCGTCGCGGGTGGTCCACAGTTCGCGCACGATCGCCAGTTGACGGGTGCGGCGCAGGGTGTGGATGCCGGAGGTGCGGCGCCAGCGGTCGGCTTTCGGAGCGGGCGGGTCCATGGTGCGGACGTGCTCGAATTCCTCTGCGGCCCAGTCGAGTTTGCCCTGGGCGTCGAGGTCGGCGGCGACGGTGTCGCGGAGTTCGAGGAGTAGTTCGACGTCGAGGGCGGCGTAGTTGAGCCATTCGTCGGGCAGCGGGCGGCTCGACCAGTCGGCGGCGCCGTGGCCCTTGCGCAGGGAGCGGCCGAGGAGGTTTTCGACCATCGCGGCCAGGCCGACGCGTTCGTAGCCGGCGATGCGGCCGCCGAGTTCGGTGTCGAACAGGCGGGCGGGGCGCAAACCCAGTTCGGCGAGGCCGGGCAGGTCCTGGTCGGCGGAGTGCAGGACCCATTCGAGGTCGTTGATCGCCTCGGCCAGTGGGGTCAGCGCGTGGGTGACGGGTATCGGGTCGATGAGGAACGAGCCCGCACCCTCACGGCGGAGCTGGATCAGGTACGCCCGGGCCGAATAGCGGAAACCGGACGCGCGTTCGGCGTCGACAGCCAGGGGACCGGTGCCCGCGGCGAGGGTTTTGGCGGCCGCGGCGACCTCGTCGGCGGTCGCCAGCACAGGTGGAACCCCCTCGGC
>NZ_JBHWZY010000826.1:0-3020 GCF_042727815.1 Nocardia sp. NPDC060220 | reverse complement strand
TAAGAGACAGCGGCTGCCCCACATCCTCGCCGGGTCCGGACTCCTGACCGTGTGACCGCCGCGACGGTACTTCGATCTGTCGAAGGGGACGTACTGCCCGTGGCTGTAGGCCGGTGATCGGCTGTTTCGCATGACTTGCGGACCGGCCCTTGTTGTTTCGGCCGCGGGCAGGCGGTCATTGGTGCCCTTGCCGGATACCTGGTGACATCTTCGGGCCGACGCTGGTTCGGCCTGTCCGCCTCGGGAACCGTTGAGCTCGTATGGATCCTCACCCGTGATGCCCCGCGGCCAGAATGCGTGCCGCGGTAGTGATCGACGCACGCGGATCGCAACCTTTGACCACCGTTACTGCTCCTGTCAGGCTACTCGAGTAGACCAGCAGTTCCATCAGATTGTGCACGCTGGTCGATATGTATGGTCGCGCCGGGCAGGCCCGGCGCCGCGGCTCGATGAGGAAGACCTGCCGGTGAACAAACTCGTCCCCACTTCGCGACTTCGATCCCGGACGCTGTGGCGGTCCCTGTCTGTGCCGTTGATCGCGTCGATGCTGCTCACCGCGTGTAGTGCCGGATCGGGCGAGAACACGCAGCCGCCGCGCACCGGCGGCACGCTGAACTTCGCGATCGGGACTGATTCCGGATGCGTCGACCCGCACCAAGCCGGCAGCAGCGACACGATGTATTCGCTGCGGCAGACAGTGGATTCGCTCCTGGACCAGGATTTCTCGACGGGGGAACTGGTTCCGTGGCTGGCGGAGTCCTGGCAGGTCAGCGACGACGCGCGCACCTTCACCTTCCGGCTGCGACCGAACGCGACATTCAGCGACGGCACCCCCGTCGACGCCGCGGCGGTGAAGGCCAGCTTCGACGCGATACCCGGACTCGGTGCTCTCGCGATCCAGGCGACGTCCTATCTCGAAGGCTACGTGGGCACCACGGTCGTCGACGATCGGACCGCCGCGGTGAGCTTCGCACAGCCCAATGCGCAATTCCTGCAGGCAACCACGACATCGTCGCTCGGCGTGGTCGCGCCCTCGACCGCGAGCCGGCCCGCGGCCGAGCGATGCAGCGGCGGCGTGATCGGGTCGGGTCCGTTCGTCCTCACCGAATACCTCAGGAACCGGTCGGTCACCCTGACCAAGCGGCAGGGCTACGACTGGGGCTCGGCGCGGTGGACGAAACCGGGCGAGGCATACCTCGACACCTTGGTGTTCCCGGTGATTCCCGAGGCCGGTGTGCGCACCGGCAGCCTGATCTCCGGTCAGGTCGACGCGATCGGGCGCGTTGCCCAGGCCGAGGAGTCGGCGCTGGCCGGGGCCGATGTCACGGTGCAGGCGTACACGATTCCCGGCGTCGGCTACAACCTGGGTTTCAACAACAGCAAGCCGCTGTTCGGCGATGCCCGTGTGCGCCAAGCGATCCAGATCGCCGTCGACCGCAAGCAGATCGTCGAGACGGTGTTCTCCCGTGGTACCAACCCGGCGACGAGTGTGCTGGCGAAGAACACCCCCGGCTACGTCGACCTCGGTGCGGTACTGGCGGTCGACATCGCCCGGGCGAAGCGGCTGTTGGACGAGGCGGGCTGGGTCCCCGGGGGCGGGGGCATCCGGGAGAAGGACGGTACGCGGCTGAGCCTGAAGACCGTCTGGTTCACCACCGCGGCCACCTTCCAGCCCGCGCTGGAACTGATCCAGCAGCAGCTCAAGGACATCGGTGTCGAACTGGTCCTGCATCAGTTGCAGGTCGCGCAGTTCCCGGAGCTGATCCGCTCCGGTGATTTCGATCTGTTCTGGGGCGGCAACTACAGCCGCGCCGATCCGGATGCCCTGCGCACGCTCTACTCCACCAAACTGCGCAACGCCTACCGCGTCCCGGCGACCGAGCTGGAAGGGTTGCTCGACCAGCAGGCTGCCACGCTGGATCCGGTGGCCCGCAACCGGATCGTCGCGCGAATCCAGGAACTGATCGTCGCCAACGCCTATGTGGTGCCGATCGTCGACCAGCAGTCGGTGCTCGGCGTCCGCACCGCCGTCCACGATCTGCGGTTCGCCGGTGCGGGTGACGTCCACCTGCACGACACGTGGAAGAGCTGAACAGTCATGTGGCAGTTCGTATTCCGTCGAGTCGCACAGGCGGTTGTGGTGCTGTGGGCGGCCTACACCGTGTCGTTCCTGCTCCTGTTCGCTCTGCCGGGAGACTCCGTGGATGCCGTGGCGGGCGCGTCGGGAGCGGCGACGACGGTCGATCCCGCAGAACTGGACCGTCGGCGCGCCGAGTACGGCTTCGACGAGCCGCTGTTCACCCAGTACGCGCATCATCTCGCGGATGCGCTGCGCGGCGACTTCGGCGCGTCCTTCGCCAGCGGTGAGCCGGTGGGCGCGCTCATCGCCGAGGCGCTACCGCAGACTGTGCAGCTGACCGTCCCGGCCCTGGTGCTGGCGATCGTCCTCGGCACGACGGTGGCCACCCTGGCCACCTACCGGGTGAGCCGCTGGCTCCAGCAGTTGCTGCTGTCGCTGCCCTCGCTGGCCATCTCGATCCCGACGTTCTGGATCGGGTTGATGCTGATCCAGGTGCTGTCGTTCCGGGTGCCGGTATTCCCGGCGTTCGGCAACGACGGATGGCGTGGCCTGGTGCTGCCGACGATCACCCTGGCCGTGCCGACCGCGGCTCTGCTGGCACAGGTGCTGGCAAAGAGCCTGTCGAAGACACTCGACGAGCCCTATGTGCAGACCGCCCGGGCCAAGGGCGTGGGTCCGACCAGGATCCGGCTGCGGCACGCGCTGCAGAACGCGTCGTTGCCCGCGCTCACCGTCGTGGGATTGCTCGTCGGCGGCCTGCTGGCCAACGCCGTGCTGATCGAGATCGTGTTCTCCCGTAACGGATTGGGCCGGATCGTCGTCGACGCGGTCACCTTGCAGGACGTTCCGGTGGTGCAGGGTGTCGTCGTCTTCAGCGCAGTGGTCTTCGTCTCGGTGAACCTGCTCGTCGACCTGATCTATCCGCTGCTCGATCCGCGGA
>NZ_JBHWZY010000825.1:0-3028 GCF_042727815.1 Nocardia sp. NPDC060220 | reverse complement strand
CAGGAGTTGGTCGAGCGCGCGCTCGACATCTTCCTTCCAGCCGTGATCGGAGTCGAGTTCCAGGCGCAGCCGGGGGAAGCGGTGGTGCGGGGCCACCACTTCGAAACCGACCTCGGCGAGGAAATCCGCGTCGATCATGCAGGTTTCGGGAGTGCACCTCGTCGCGGACGACGGGTCCCGCAGCGGCGCCGCGATCCGTTCCATCAACCGCATCGACGATCCGAAGCCGCGATCGGCTACCGAACTCGACGGTGGGCCGTTGCGAATGCCGAATGCTTCCAGCGCCCGCACGCCACGACGCACCAGATCGGCCACCACGGCCTGAACAAGGCGATGGGCTACATCGGCCTCATCGTAGGGGAATTCGGCCTGCAGCGTGGTCAGCAGGACCGCGTCCGGGCTTACTGGGGACGTGGGGAACAGCGCGGAACGTGGCACGGCACTCGGAGGTGAGTACAGCGCACAGCCCGCGAGGTTGTTGTCCACGTGGGCCACCTGCCCGCACGAACCCCACTCGAGCATCACCGTCGAGAGCCAGGCTTCCTTTTCGAAGACCGGATCGCTGAACGCGTGCGAGTCCGCGGCGACAGCCGGGTCGAGCTCCCAGAACACACACCGCCGGGTGTGCGCCGGGAGCTGACCGAGCCCGTCGAGAGTCAAAGCCGTGACGCTGGTCGACACCGCTCTGTTCAGCCTCCAGCTGTCGGATTCATCCACGCTCACGCCACATCACTATCCACAGTACGTGCCGCCTCTTTCAGTCACAGTGACGTTTCGGGGCCGACTTGCTCCATCAGCGCCACGATGCGCTCGAGATCTTCGACGGACCCGAACTCGACAACGATCTTGCCCTTGTTCTTGCCGAGGCTGACCGTGACTCGGGTGTCGTAGGACCCCGACAGTCTCTCGGCAACATCTTGCAGACCCGGCATGTGGATCGGTTTACGCTTCGGTGCCGGGGGAGCGGTCGGCGTGGGCTCGCGGTTCGCGAGTTGCACCGCTTCCTCCGTAGACCGAACCGACATTCCCTCACGGACGATTCGTGCAGCCAATTCTTCCTGGGCGTCCGCGCCGGCATCCAAGCCGAGCAGCGCCCTGGCGTGTCCGGCCGAGAGCACCCCGGCGGCCACCCGACGCTGCACGGGAATCGGCAGCTTCAGCAAACGAATCATATTCGTCACCACCGGCCGCGAGCGACCGATTCGCGAAGCCAATTCCTCGTGCGTGACGTCGAACTCCTCGAGCAGCTGCTGATAGGCCGCCGCCTCCTCGAGGGGGTTCAGCTGCACGCGGTGGATGTTCTCCAGGAGCGCGTCACGCAGCATCGAGCCGTCGTCGGTGTCCCGGATGATCGCGGGGATCGTGGCGAGTCCGGCCTCTTGGCATGCGCGCCAGCGGCGCTCGCCCATGACCAACTGGAACTTGTCGACGCCCGGTTCGACGCGGCGCACGACGATCGGCTGCATGAGACCGAACTCGCGAATCGAGTGCACGAGCTCCGCGAGTGCGTCTTCCTCGAAGACCTGACGCGGCTGCTTCGGGTTCGGCTCGATCAGGTCAGCGGGGACCTCGCGGTACACCGCGCCGCCGGGGGAGACCAGATCGGATTCGGGCTCGGGCTCCGGCGCGGGCTCCGCGTCCGGAACACGATGCAGGAACGCCTCGGCCGGTTGCGGGCCGATCGGGTTGATTCCGATCACGCTCGCGGCGGCACTGCTCAAGCCCGGCGCCACTGCCGGACCCGTCGGGATCAATGCGGCCAACCCGCGACCGAGACCGCCCTTTTTCGCCTGACTCATCGGCTACCGATCCCTTCCTCGTTCCAA
The DNA here is from genome assembly GCF_042727815.1 of Nocardia sp. NPDC060220. Lineage (NCBI taxonomy): Bacteria > Bacillati > Actinomycetota > Actinomycetes > Mycobacteriales > Nocardiaceae > Nocardia > Nocardia sp. NPDC060220. Next base: position 1,202 of record NZ_JBHWZY010000825.1, on the reverse strand, counting down.
CTCACGCTTAAGACGCGTCTTGCTTCAGCTGCGCACGAGCGGCCAGCTCGCGCCCCGCGTCCATGTAGCTCATCGCACCGCGCGAGCCTGGATCGTAATCGAGCACGGTCATCCCATAGCCCGGCGCCTCCGAGACCTTCACGCTGCGCGGGATCATCGACTTGAGGACCACATCGCCGAAGTGATTACGCACTTCCTCGGCCACCTGGTCGGCCAGCTTGGTGCGGCCGTCGTACATCGTCAGCAGGACGGTCGACACGTGTAGCTCCGGGTTCAGGTGCGCCTGCACCAGCCCGATATTGCGGAGCAACTGACCGACACCCTCCAGCGCGTAGTACTCACACTGGATCGGAATCAGCACCTCCTTGGCCGCCACGAGCGCGTTGACCGTGAGCAAACCGAGGGAGGGCGGGCAGTCGATCAACACGTAATCGATGTCGAAGCCGACCATGCCCGCCTCGCGGATCGCGGTCTTCAACCGGCCTTCCCTGGCGACCATCGAGACCAGTTCGATCTCCGCGCCGGCCAGGTCGATCGTGGCTGGGACACACAGCAATCGCTCGCTGTGCGGGCTCACTTGGATCGCGTCCTTGACCGTCACTTCACCGATCAGGAGCTCGTAGCTGGACGGCACACCCGAGTTGTGTGCGACGCCCAGCGCCGTACTCGCGTTGCCCTGCGGATCAAGATCGACCACAAGGACCGTCATTCCCTGGTGCGCTAGCGCCGCAGCGAGATTGACCGTCGTAGTCGTCTTACCGACGCCGCCCTTCTGGTTGGCGATAGTGATGATCCGTTGCTCGCGAGGTTTCGGCACAGTGACCTTTCCTGGATGCAGAATCTGGCTGGCGCGTTGCGCTTCCGCCGCGATCGGGGTCTCGGCCGGGGAGATGTGCCCGAAAGGAGTATTCCCGAACGTCTCCGCGTCGAAGCTGCTGGAATCCAGCATCCCCGGGACCCGCGACGCTGTTTCCCGTGAAACATTCGCCGGACCGCTCGACATAGATTGCTCCTAACCCGAGAAACTTCAGATCACGTATCCCCGACGAACGTCGGCGCCGTGTCGTCACAAACTAACTGTGTCGGTGGAGAACTCGAAGACTCGAGGAGGGTGGCTCACTCCCGCCCGACTCTGACAGCTTGCCAGCCTCGAGACACTTAGGAAAGCTGAATCGCGGCACGCCGACAAGGACACACCCAAC
>NZ_JBHWZY010000824.1:0-3030 GCF_042727815.1 Nocardia sp. NPDC060220 | reverse complement strand
GGGCGAAACGGACCCTGGACGAGCTGGCGATCGTCAGCCAGGCCAAGCCGACGGTGCGCCGCGACGGCGTCGCCCAGCAGATCTCCCCCGGCGAAGTGGTGCTCGACGATCTGATCGAGCTCGGCCCCGGCGACCAGATCGTGGTCGACGGTGAGGTCGAGGAGGCCGCCGCGCTCGAGATCGACGAATCGCTGCTGACCGGCGAGGCCGACCCGATCGACAAGGGCGTCGGCGCGCCGGTGATGTCGGGCAGTTTCGTGGTGTCGGGTTCGGGCGCCTACCGCGCCACCAAGGTCGGCAAGGACGCCTACGCGGCGAAACTGGCCGAGGAGGCCAGCAAGTTCACGCTGGTGCACTCCGAATTGCGTTCGGGCATCGACAAGATCCTGAAATTCATCACCTACCTGCTCATTCCCGCCGGCCTGCTCAGCATCTACAACCAGCTGGTCTCGAGCGGGGAATCGTGGCGCCCGGCCGTCACCGGCATGGTCGCGGCGTTGGTGCCGATGGTCCCCGAGGGCCTGGTCCTGATGACGTCGATCGCCTTCGCGGTCGGTGTGGTCCGCCTGGGTAAACGTCAGTGCCTGGTGCAGGAATTGCCCGCGATCGAGGGCCTGGCCAGGGTCGACGTAGTGTGCGCCGACAAGACCGGCACGCTCACCGAGAACGGTATGCGCCTGGCGCAGGTCGAACCGCTCGGCGCGTTCGACGAGGCACAGGTGAAGGCCGCGCTGGCCGCGCTGGCGAGCGACGATCCGCGCCCCAATGCCAGCGTCCAGGCCATCGCCGAAGCGCTGCCCGACTCGCCCGGCTGGTCGCAGACCGCCGTCGCGCCGTTCTCCTCGGCCAAGAAGTGGAGCGGTATTTCCTATGGCGACCACGGTGATTGGCTGCTCGGCGCCGCCGACGTGCTGCTCGACCCCGACTCCGAGGACGCCGCCCACGCCGAGCAACTGGGCTCGTCGGGGCTGCGCGTGCTGCTGCTGGCACGCAGCGACCGTGCGGTCGACGCCGAGGACGCGCCAGGCCGGGTCGAGCCCGCCGCGCTGGTGGTGCTCGAACAGAAGGTGCGGCCCGATGCCAAGGCGACGCTGGAATACTTCGCGAGTCAGCAGGTCTCGATCAAGGTGATCTCCGGCGACAACGCCGTATCGGTCGGCGCGGTCGCCTCCTCGCTCGACCTGCCCGGCGGTGACCACGCCGTCGACGCGCGCACCCTGCCCGACGATCCGGCCGCGCTCGCCGACGTGCTCGATCACGAAACCACCTTCGGCCGGGTGCGTCCCGATCAGAAGCGCGCCATGGTCGGTGCGCTGCAATCGCGCGGGCACACCGTCGCCATGACCGGTGACGGCGTCAACGACGTGCTGGCGCTCAAGGACGCCGATATCGGTGTCGCGATGGGCGCCGGTAGCCCGGCCACCCGCGCGGTGGCGCAGATCGTGTTGCTGGACAACAAGTTCGCGACCCTGCCCTACGTGGTGGGGGAGGGGCGCCGGGTGATCGGCAATATCGAACGCGTCTCGAACCTGTTCCTCACCAAGACCGTGTACTCGGTGCTGCTGGCCTTCCTCGTCGGGCTGGCCGGTGTCGGCTCGCAGATCTTCGGCTACGACCCCATCGGGTATCCGTTCCTGCCGCGCCACGTCACCATCGCGGCCTGGTTCACCATCGGCATCCCCGCGTTCGTGCTCTCGCTCGCGCCCAACAACGAGCGCGCCCGCACCGGCTTCGTCGGCCGGGTGATGCGTCTGGCCGTGCCCTCGGGCGTGGTGATCGGCGTGGCGACGTTCGTGGCCTACCTCATCGCCTACGCCGGACCGGAAGCCACGGAAACGCAGAAGGTGCAGGCGGGCACCACCGCGTTGATCACGCTGATCATGATCGCGGTGTGGGTGCTCGTGCTGGTCGCGCGGCCGTATGTGTGGTGGAAGGTGGTGCTGATCGCGGTGTCCGTGCTGGCCTATGTCGCGCTGTTCACGATCCCGTTCACCCGCGAGTTCTTCAAACTCGACCCGTCCAACCCGCGCCTGACGCTGGCGGCGGTGGTCTGCGGTGTGATCGGCATCGTGCTGGTCGAGCTGGCATGGTGGGTGCAGGCGCGGCGCTCCGGCGGCGCGGGCAAGCTCTTTCCCCCGGTGGGCGCGCAGGGGGCGTGACCGGCCGCTGACGCGGGTCTGGTGGTTTCGAGAACCCTTGTGCCCGACGAACATTCGGTGTTGGAGTACCTTTGCCGGTTATGGAGGTATTGCTGCCGCTGTCGCACCGTCTCGGGACCACCCGGTGACCCCCGACGAATTGGATGATCTGTTCGCCGACCTCATCGGGCAGATCGATCGGCTCGACGTCGATGCGCTGGAATTGATGGCAGCCGCTTATGACCAGGCCGGAGATGTCGACCGGGCCCGCGAGCTGTGGGTGATGGCCGAGACGCGTCGCGGCAGTGATCGGCCGTAGACGCAGCGGCTCGGCGCGATCGAGCGGCGCGGACCTACTCGGTGGGAACCGGGCCGTCGTCGGGGCTCGGTGTGACGGTGTCGCTGCTGCCGGGAAGTAGGGGACTCACCGCGAACCGTCCCGCGACGGCGTCGGCCGGCAACGCCTGCACTGCTCTGACGCCGGGTTGTGTTGCCAGGTCACGTAATTGGGGCAGGGTGCCGCGCACCACGAGGCCCGCCGTGCACGCGCAGCCCGCACGCAGGCGGCTCTCGGTGACGTGCGCGATCGCGGCGCTGCGCTCGTCGCGGAACTGCTGGGCCGCGACCAATCCCGCGGCTGCCTCGCCGGACTTCACCGCGGGTTCGTCACCGCCCGGCGTCGCGACGGTGATCACCGGTGTCTGCACCCGGTCGACCGGCACGTGCTGGATCACCCCGGAGATCCGCAAGCCGTCGGCCGTGGCCGGAAGCTGTTGGGGTGCGATGTATTCGGTGAACGACACCAGCGCCCAGTGCTGGTCGGTATCGGCGCCGTCGAGGGAAGCCTTCGCGTCGACCAGGTAGTGCTCGACCTGCTCGCCGGGCGCGGGCC
>NZ_JBHWZY010000823.1:0-3039 GCF_042727815.1 Nocardia sp. NPDC060220 | reverse complement strand
AACGAGCATTGGCATTTGAAATATCCCGATCCTCACTTGTCCCCCTGCTCCCATTTTTTTGGATCGGTCGTCCAACCAATCGATCACCTCAGACCGCTCGCGCCGGTCGGCCGAAAGCGTGGTTGTCCATGTCGGGCGAACTATACGAACCCCACCGCGTCTGAGCAGTACAGACGCCACCGCGACAAGGGGCGAGCCGACATGAGGTATTGGGCCTGACCGGCCAATCCATGCGTCCCTCCCATACGCAACATGGGAAGACTAAGCCGCCTACCTGAGATTCGTCAATCCGAACCGGCTACTACACACTGACCTGCAACCGTCGCCGTTGGTTAGCGCCCCGCGGTTGGGTTCAAACGGACGTAACCGCACATTGCCTGCGCCTTTTCGGTTATTTGCCGGTACCGTCGGCCGAGGCTCGACGATAAGCCCCGCACGGCGGCAGCGCTGATGGCCATCGACGCTGGCCGCCAGATTCACATGTGAGTGCCGATCGACGTCGATATTCTCGCTGGACTTCGCGAGACTGTACGACTAGCGGTAGCACGGCTCCACATAGATCAGGAGCAACCGACATAACATGTAGCACGTTGCGGAAGCGCTCGCAGGCAACACCTTCCCGAGCGGGAGCGTGACTTCGTGGACATAAGTGTCTTTTACCACGCTCGAACACACCGGAATTACGGATACTTCGGCCGGTTGATCTGAAGGGCGGATTTCAGCCTCCGGTCGTGGAGACCAGTTGGACGTAGCGCCTCTCGGACAGTGCCGAGTGCGCTGGCGATCATCGACATCGAACGCAGGATCGACCTCTTCGAGCGCGACCTGGCCCCGCCTGCGCAACCTGGGCTGAGACCGGTCTGCTCAGATCCCTGGCCGGGCGCCCATTAACGGCGCCCGGCCAGATATCGATCCATGGTCACGAACACCGGAACGACACAAGGAAATGAACCATGGGATTGTGGATCGGTAGCCCCGCGCTGAACGCCACCGAGAAGGTCGTCTGGCAGAAACTCGCCAATCGAACGCAAGGGAGCAGGGCCGTCGGCGGACGCCTCCATCTGACCGAAACCCGACTGCTCTTCGTACCCAATCACCTCGACGCGATCACCGGCGGCAAGCGCTGGGAAGCGCGCCTGACCCAGCTGCGCGCCGTCGGGCAGCAAAGCCCGGATGGCGGCCTGTTCAGCGGCGGCCTGCGCACTCGTCTGCGCGTCGACACCGACGCCGGAACCGAGCTTTTCGTCATCGATCCGATCGACGAGGCGATCGCGATTCTGGACGCCGCAAGACAGTGAATCCGCTCAGGGCATGGTCGAGCCCACCGAGAAGCCCGTAAAGTCTGTAGACAATAGTAGACAATTTTCGGCTAGACTGATTTCATGAAGTCGATCAGTGTCGGCGAACTCCGCCAGAATCCGTCCGCGATGGTCGCCGACGTCGAGTCCGGCGAGGTCTATGAGTTGACGCGCCACAACCATCGGGTCGGCTACATCGTCCCCGCGGTCTCGTCGACCCAGATCATCCGGCGCGCGGTCGACGGTGGGGCACACACGAGCGCCATCGCCCGGCACGAACTGCGCAGCGCGGCGTCGATCGACGAGCTCCTCGAGTCCGAGAAGGGCGAGTGGTGAGGGCTTATTACCTCGACACCTCGGTGGCAATGCGGATCATGCTGGGGCATTCCATCGAAGCCGCACGGTGGTTCGATGAGACGACCGCGGACAAAGAGTGCCGGATCGTCTCTTCGCGACTGTTGCGCACCGAGATCACTCGCGTCCTTCGCCGGGAAGGCCTGCCCGTGCTCGACCGAGGTCAGATCATCGACCACATCGACATCATTCCGATCGATCACGCTGTGCTGAACGAAGCCGAGGCGATCATCTCGCACATCCGGACACTCGACGCGATTCATCTCGCCTCGGCACTGCGCAGCGGCTTGGACGATCTCACGGTGGTGACCCACGACAAGAACATGGCCACCGTCGCGGGCCACCTGGGGTTCGCGGTCTACGACCCGGTCCGGTAGGCGATCCACGAGTCCGACGTCGACCTGCCGAGCGTGGGTCGTTGCGACAGGCCGACTCGGGACGTTCGGACGAACTAGCTCAGGGCGTTGTCGAGGTCGCCGAGGAGATCTTCGAGGTCTTCCAGACCGACCGAGATACGAACTACCCCGTCGGACAGGCCGATTGACGCACGCCCCTCCGGGCCCATGGCTCGGTGGGTGGTGGTGGCGGGGTGGGTGATCATGGTTTTGGCGTCGCCGAGGTTGTTGGAGATGTCGATGATGCGCAGGCGGTTGAGGACCTCGAAGGCTCGCTTCTTGCCGTCTTCGCCGTTGAGGGCGAAGGTGACTACGGTGCCGCCGCCGGTCATCTGTTCTTTGGCCAGCGCGTGTTGCGGATGTGATTCCAGGAAGGGGTATTTCACCCAGTCGACCGAGTTCTTGGTCTCCAGGAACTCGGCCACCCGCAGGGCCGACTCGGTGGAATGGCGCACGCGCAACGGCATGGTTTCCAGGCCCTTGAGCAAGGTCCAGGCGTTGAACGGGCTCAGCGCCGGGCCGGTGTGGCGCATCAGGGTTTTGACGGGGCCGTCGATGTAGTCCTGGGCGCCGAGGATGGCGCCGCCGAGGACGCGACCCTGGCCGTCGATGTGTTTGGTGCCGGAGTAGACCACCACGTCGGCGCCGAGTTCGAAGCCGCGCTGGAGCAGCGGAGTGGCGAAGACGTTGTCCAGCACCACCTTCGCGCCCGCGGCGTGGGCGAGCTCGGTGACCTTGCGGACATCGACGAGGGTCTGCATCGGGTTGGCGGGGGTCTCGAAGAACACGGCCTGGGTGGGGACGGAGAGGGCCTGCTCCCACTGGTCGAGGTCGTCACCGTCGACGAAGACGGTTTCGATGCCCCAGCGCGGCAGGATCTCGTTACAGACCACGAAACAGGAACCGAACAGGCTGCGGGCGGCGACGAGACGGTCGCCCGCCTTCAGCAAGGCGCCGAGCGCGGTGAACACCGCCGACATGCCGGACGCGGT
>NZ_JBHWZY010000822.1:0-3045 GCF_042727815.1 Nocardia sp. NPDC060220 | reverse complement strand
ACGGTGTGGTTGACCGGCCTGTCCGGGTCGGGGAAGTCCACCCTGGCCGTCGAGCTCGAGCGACTGTTGGTCGCGACAGGCCGGCCCGCCTACCTGCTCGACGGTGACAATCTGCGGCACGGTCTCAACGCCGGTCTCGGCTTCTCCCCCGCCGACCGGGACGAGAACGTTCGCCGGGTCGCCGAAGTCGCCGCGCTGTTCGCCGATTCGGGTGCGGTGGCGATCGTGTCGGTGATCAGCCCGTTCGCCGCACAGCGCACCGCCGCACGGACCGTCCACACCGACCGCGAACTGCCGTTCCACGAAGTCTTCGTCGACACTCCGCTCGCGGAATGCGAGCGCCGCGACTCCAAGGGCCTCTACGCGAAGGCCCGTGCGGGCGAACTGCCCGGCTTCACCGGAATCGGCTCCCCCTACGAACGACCCGACCATGCTGACCTGGTCATCACTCCCGAGCTCGGCTCGCCTGCCGAGATCGCCGCCCACATCCTCCGAGAGCTAGGAATCACAGACCGTTGACCCACTCCAGTACCGCCACCGAATCCGGTAGCAGCACGCCACCGGAACCACTCACCGCGCCGTTCCTCGCCGCGGTAGCCCAGGCCGAAACGCTCATCGCCGGGGCGGAATTCGTCCGCAGCGATCAGGACCTCGCCGAGGGCTACGACTATCTCGCCGCCAGCGTCGCTGCCTGCCTGCGCCTTTCGGGTGCCCACGGCACTTCGCATCCCTATTTCGTGTCCTCGACCGGCCCGTACGCCAAGATGGGCCTGGACAACCCGGACACCCTCTACTACCACGCGACCATCGAGCCGACCGCCGAGTACCTCGTGAGCGGGGTGCGCGGCAGCACCGTCGATCTGAGTTTCCAGGTACTCAAAGGCGACTACACCGCGACCGACGTGCCCGGTGGCGCCGACGCCTTCGACGACCGGCGCATTCCGATCGCCGCCGACGGCAGCTTCTCGCTGCGCTTCGGACCGCCGAAGGCCGACGCCGGGCCGGACTACTTCCCACTCGGGGAAGGCGCGTCCATGCTGGCCGTGCGCGAGGTCTACAGCGACTGGACCGAGCGCAAGGGCTCGATCCGGATCGAGCGGGTCGACACCATCGGCACCGCACCGGTCGAACCGGATCTGGCCCGTCTGCGCAAACGGTACGGTGCGGCGGCGAAGATGCTGCTCACCCGGGTGCACACCTGGTTCAACTTCCCGAAGTGGTTCTACCTCGATCTGCCGGTGAACACCCTCACCGCGCCCCGGCTCACACCCGGCGGACTGAGCACCCAGTACTCCTCGGTGGGCCATTTCGATCTGGCCGACGATCAGGCGCTGGTGATCACCGTCCCGAAATCCGATGCGCCGTATCAGGGTTTCCAGCTGGGCAGTCTCTGGTACATCTCCCTGGACTACGTCAACCACCAGACCAGCCTCAATCACACTCAGGCCCAGGCGGATTCGGACGGTCTGATCCGGATGGTGGTGAGCAAGCAGGATCCGGGCATCGCGAATTGGATCGAGACCACCGGCCGCACGCGCGGAATTCTGCAGTTCCGGTGGCAGCGCACCGATCGGCCGATGACCGAGGCCGATGGGCCGACGGTCGAGGTCGTACCGATCGACGCAGTCGCACAACACCTTCCGTATTTCGAACACAACCGGATCGATGCCGCCGGCTGGCGCGACCGGATCTCGGCCCGGCAGCGGGCTTTCGCCGAAAGGATGCTGGGATGAGCGGGGCACTGTTGGACGGCAAGGTCGTCGTCGTTTCCGGGGTCGGACCGGGTCTGGGCCGGTCGATCTGTCTGGAGGCGGCCGCGGCAGGGGCGACGGTCGTGCTCGCGGCGCGCACCGAATCCCGACTGCTCGAGGTAGCCGCCGAAATCGAGGCCGCGGGGGGCGCCACGCTGAGCGTGCCCACTGACATCACCGACGAGGCGGCGGTCCAGAATCTCGTAGCGCGCACGGTCGACACCTTCGGCCGGGTCGACGCGCTCGTGAACAACGCGTTCTCGGTGCCGTCGATGAAGCCCCTCGACCGCACCGATTTCGACCACATCCGGTCGAGCCTGGATATGACGGTGCTCGGCGGCTTGCGGATGACGCAGGCGTTCGCGCCCGCGCTCGCCGAGGCCAAAGGCGCTGTGGTGATGATCAATTCGATGGTGGTGCGCCACTCGGAGCCGCGCTACGGCAGCTACAAACTCACCAAGGCCGCACTGCTGGCCATGTCGCAGACCCTGGCCACCGAACTCGGCGGCAAGGGCGTGCGGGTCAACAGCGTGCTGCCCGGCTACATCTGGACCGATCAGCTGAAGTGGTATTTCGGTCAGGTCGCCGAGAAGTACGGCATCACCGTCGAGCAGGTCTACGAGCAGACCGCGTCGAAGTCCGATCTGAAGCGGTTGCCCGAACCCGACGAGATCGCCCGTGCCGTGGTGTTTCTCGCCTCCGACTGGTCGTCGGCGATCACCGGTCAGACCCTCGACGTCAACTGCGGCGAATACCACAACTAGGAGCTTGTAGAAGATGACTGTGCGCACCGATGTCGGCACCGTGGCCGACCTGCACGCCTCAGCCACCAAACTCACCGGTCTCACCGATTTCGGGGCCGACGACTACACCGAGGCGTTGCAGGTTCTGCTCGACTCGTATCGCGACGAAGCCGGGCTCACCGAGATCGGCTCCAAGATGTCGCGCTTCTTCCTGCGCGGCACGCTGGTCGCCCGCGCGCTGAGCGAAGCGGCGTGGGCGGCGAATCCCGGCTATGTCGACACCCCGGTCACCCGGCCGATTTTCGTCACGGGTCTCCCTCGCACCGGCACCACCGCGCTGCACCGGCTGCTGGCCGCCGATCCGGCCAACCAGGGGCTGGAGATGTGGCTGACCGACTTCCCGCAGCCGCGACCACCGCGCGAGACCTGGGGCGACAATCCCGCCTACCAGCAGATCGACGCGGGCTTGCGACAGCATCAGGTGCAGAACCCCGAGTTCATGGGCCTGCACTACATGAGCGCCTCCGACGTGGAGGAATGCTGGCAGCTAC
>NZ_JBHWZY010000821.1:0-3051 GCF_042727815.1 Nocardia sp. NPDC060220 | reverse complement strand
GCACTCTGCTGCACCTGCTCGGTGCGCTCGATCGTCCCGATGAGGGCTCGATTCGTTTCCGCGGCACCGAGATCGGCGATCTCGACGAAGACCAGCAGGCCGCGTTCCGACTCGAGCAGGTCGGCTTCATCTTCCAGTTCTTCAACCTGCTCCCCACCCTCTCGGCCTGGGAGAACGTCGCCGTGCCTAAGCTGTTGGACGGCACCGGCTTACGCAAGGCCAAGCCGCGCGCGCTGGAACTGCTCGATCTAGTCGGCCTCGGCGATCGCGCACAGCACCGGCCCGCGGAGCTCTCCGGTGGGCAGATGCAGCGCGTAGCGGTGGCCAGAGCGCTGATCATGGATCCGCCGCTGATCCTGGCCGACGAACCGACCGGCAACCTCGACTCCAAGACCGGCGCCGCGATCCTCGCGCTGCTGGGCGACATCACCGCGCAGGGCAACTCGGTGGTGATGGTGACGCACGACATGAGCTCCGTCGACTACTGCGACCGGGTGATCACCTTGCGCGACGGTCGGATCGGCGCGGACGAGCGCGTCGCTTCGCGGGTCGACGCATGATCGCCGCCGCCATCGATCGATTGCGGCTGTTCAACTTCGGTGAACTGCTCCGCCATCCCGGCCGCACCCTGATGTCGGGAGCCGTGATGGGAGTCTCGGCCGCGCTGATCGTCGCGGTGCTGAGCATCTCCGGGTCGGTCACCGGGTCGGTCGACAAGCTCACCAAGGGTCTGGCGGGCACCGCCGAACTCGAGATCACCGGTATCACCGACGCGGGCTTCGAACAGTCACTGCTACCCCGGATCGCCGCGACACCCGGGGTGGCGACGGCGGTGCCGATGCTGCGCGGCACGCTCGGCGCCGGCCCTGACCGGGCACTGCTGATCGGCGCGGATCAGAATATCGGCGCGCTCGGCAGCGATCTGGCCGGGCCGATGTCGCAGTACACCACCAAGCTGCTCAGCACCGAGCGCGGCGTGCTGGTCGGCGCGGCCATGGGTCTGCGCGAGGGCGACCCCGTACCGATCGGGGCAGGCACGGCGAAGGTGGCTGCCGTCCTCGACTCCGAGGCGACCGACCGGCTCAACAGCGGACACGTGGTGGCGGGTCCGCTGCCGTTGATCCAATTCCTCACCGACCGGGTGGGCAAGCTCGATTCGGTACAGATCGTGGTGCGGCCCGGCACCGATGTGGCCGCGCTGCGCACCGCCCTCACCGATGCGGTGGACGGCCGGGCAGTGGTGGCCGAGCCGAGTCTGCGCACCGCGCAGGCCGGTGGCGCGATCCAGATCATGCGGTATTCCACGCTGATGTCGTCGGCGGCGGCGCTGATCGTGTCGGCCTTCTTGATCTACAACGCGATGAGTATGGCGGTGGCGCAACGCAGGCCGACGCTGTCGCTGTTGCGGGCGATCGGCGGCAAGCGGGCCCCGATGGTGCGTGATCTGCTCGTCGAGGCCGCGATGCTCGGGCTGATCGGCGGGGCGATCGGCGCGGGAATCGGTGCGCTGATGGGGCGGTTCGCGATCGACAGGCTGCCCGCCGCGATCGTGCAATCGGTCGAGGCGCGCACCGAATTCCAGGTGCCGAACTACGCGATCCCCGTCGCGATCGCCGCGTGTGTGGTGGCGACGGTGCTGGCGGCGTCGATCGCGGCCAGACAGGTGTACAAGGTCGCCCCGGTCGAGGCGTTGGCGCCGGTGGAGGCCAGCGATGCCGCGGCGACCAACTCGGTGTTGCGCTGGGTCGCCCTCGCCGCGGGTGTGCTGCTCGGTGCGGCGGCGGTGGCTATCGCGTTCGTCGACCTCGGGCGACTGTCGCTGGCCGCGATCACCACGTCGTTCACCGCGACGGTGTTCCTGTGTTTCGCCGCCACCGGTCCGATCGTGCGCGGATCCGCGGCGATCGCCCGCTGGTTCGGCGCGCCGGGCGCGCTCGGGGCGACGACGCTGGAACGCGCGCCGCGCCGCGTCTGGGCCACCGCGATGACGGTGATGATCGGCGTCGCGGCGGTGGTCGCGCTCGGTGGGGCATCGGGCAACATGGTGAAGTCGGCGACCGATTCGTTCCAAAGTCTCGGCGACACCGATCTTTACGTGAGTCCGAGCCCCGTCGAGCAGTTCCCGACCGGGCCGGTCCTGCCCGACGGCCTGGCCGCCCGGGTCGCGAACGTCCCCGGCGTGGAACGGGTGAGCCCCGCCCAGATGGCCTTCGCGACCATCGGCAGCGGTCGGGTGATGTTGCAGGGCTATCCGCCGAGTACCTCCGATACCCGTCTCGGCGCGGTCGATCGGGCGGTGATCGACCGGATGGAGCGGCGCGAAGGTGTGGTCATCACCCGTGACGTGGCACGGTCGCTCTCGCTTGCCGTCGGCGACGAGATCACCATGCCCACCCCCTCCGGTGAGCGCAAAACAGCTGTGCTGCAAGTGATTCCGTACTTCACCGCCGTCTCCGGCGTGGTGATGATGAATCTCGACCAGATGCGGGAGTGGTATCAGCGACCCGGCGAGACGATCCTGTCGATCCAGTATTCGCCCGGCGCCGACCCCGACACGGTGCAGGCCGCGGTCCGCGCGATGGTTCCCCGCGAAATCCATGTCGACACCGGCGCCGACATGGTCGACGCGATCTCCTCGAGCGTCCAGCAGGGTGCGGCGATGAGCAACATGATCCTGTGGATCGTCGTCCTGGTGGCGACGGTGGCCTTGCTGAACACCCTGATGCTGTCGGTCCTGGAGCGACGCAGGGAGCTGGGGGTGCTGCGCGCCATGGGCACCAACCGCAAGTTCCTCCTGCGCTCGGTGCTCGCCGAAGCCGCGGGCATCGGATTCATCGGCGCGGCCATCGGTCTGCTCGTCGGCGTCGCGGTGCAGTATCTGGCCACGGTGGCGATCGGGCATGCGATGACCATCGACATCGTCTACCGGCCGAGCCCGCTGATCGCGGTCTACGGTGCGGTCGCGCTGGGCCTGGCACTGCTGGGCTCGATCCCGCCCGCCCTGCGCGCGGCGCGGATGCCGATCGTGGCCGCGCTGGCAGTGGACTGACC
>NZ_JBHWZY010000820.1:0-3052 GCF_042727815.1 Nocardia sp. NPDC060220 | reverse complement strand
CGTCCTTGCGCACCTGGTCGAGATACCGGAAGTAGTCCTTGCGTTCCTCGTTGAGCTCGACGGCGCGCTTGGGACCACCGCCGCGCATGCCCGCCATCATGCCGACCATCGACATGAGCATCATCATCGGGAACATCATCATCATCGGATTGGCCAGCAGATTGCGGCCCATCGTGACCATCATCGCGATCATGCCGACCACCGCCACCACCATGATGACGGGCATCAGCTTCATCATCAGCGGCGACGGGATGGCGCGCTGGATCTCCGGCGGCGGGGTGAGCGCTACTTCACCACCCGGTGCGCGCGGCGGCGCGATCCGGGGGCGACGGACGAAACCTTCGGTTGCCATCGAACCCTCTACTCCTCGAATTCCTGATTGAGGTCAACACCGCGGCGGCGGAACGGGAACCCGAACGCGGCGCCGATTCCCAAGGCGGCCAACAGCAACAGCGATCCGGCGATCGCGACCTGGCGCGGGCGCGAATCCGGTTCCGGCGCCACGTAGGGTTCGGCGATCGGATGGCCGATGTCGGCGCCCCTGCTGGGCGGCTCGGCGGACAACGGTGCGGTGAGCGCCGCGAGCGGGTCGATCAGCCCGGCGCCGATGGCGTCGTCACGGCCGCGCCCCGGTGCGTGCGCGGTGCGGGTGATCCGTTCGATCACCTGCTGGGCGGACAGGTCCGGAAAGCGCGACCGGATCAGCGCGGCCAACCCCGCGACATACGGTGCGGCGAAACTGGTTCCGTCGACCGGCTGCACACCCTCCATCGTCTGCACGCCGTCCACCAGCCCGGTGCCACCGGGCTTGCTGTCCAGCGACACGATGTTGCGGCCGATCGCGGCGGCCCCGACCCACGGCCCGCGCAGCGACAGCGCCGAGGGCTGGCCGTCGGCGTCGACCGAACCGACCGACAGCACGTACGGGGTGAACCACGCCGGGGACGGGACAGTGGTCACCGAACTCCAGCCGGACCCCTCGTTCTGGTTCTGGCACGGCCCGCCCTGCTCCACATTGCCCGCCGCCGCCACGACCACCACATTGCGGTCGTAGGCGTACTTCACGGCAGCGCCGAGCGCGCCGTCGGCGGTATTGGAACCGGCTGCGGTGCAAGCCACTTCGGAGATGTTGATCACGGTGGCCCCCATGTCCACCGCGCGCACGACCGCACCGGCGAGGGTGAGCACACTGCCGTAGCCGTCGCTGCGCAGCGCACCGTCCTCCTTGACCGAACCGGCCCGGTCCTTGCGGTCGTAGGCGAGGCTGAGCTGGCGGATGGCCAGGATCTCAGCGTCCGGGGCGACCCCGACGAACGCGTCGTCGGGTGAGGGCCGGGCGGCGATGATGCCCGCCACCAGTGTGCCGTGGCCGTCGCAGTCGACGGTGCCGTCGGTATCGCTCACGTAGTCGCCGCCCGCTTGCAGCGCGGGCAGGCGCGGATGCCGGTTGACGCCGGTATCGATCACGGCCACCTTCTGCCCGGCCCCCCGGCTGAACTGCCAGGCCGAGGGCAGATCGAGGACCTGCTGCGACATCGGCGGTTCGACCGGGGCGTTGCCGCGCAGCACCGGTTCGGCACACAGTTCGCGCTGTTCGGTCGCCTCGAGTGGAGCCGGCCTACCACTCAGCGCCAGCGCGGCGTCGAGCGCGCCCGGATCGATGCGTGGCGGAGCGATGGCGCCCGCGGGCGCCGGGAATCCGGCGACCGTACCGAGCACGGTCGCCGCACAGGTGAGCCGCAGCAGCGCGCGCCGCATGGCTGCGCCGGTCATATGTTGCGGGCGGTCGAGTACACATCCATCACCCACAGCGCGAGCGGGATCATCGTGATGATCAACAGGTACTCGAAGATCTCGATCATCCGCCGCGTCACCGGTGTCACTTCGACATGGGGTCCGATGACGCCGAACCCGATGACAGCGCCTGCGGTCGCCAACAGCAGTGCCACCGCGACGAATTCGAGCGATTCGTGGCCGAGGCCGAGGCCCGTGAGCAACGCGAACAGAGTGAGCGCGCCCGCGATGATCAGCGTCGCGGCCTGCACCAGGTCGGCGTAGGAGCGACCGCGCAGACACAGCACGATCCCCGCGACCGCCGCGAGCGCGACGCCGCCGGAGTGGAACGAGCCGAACGGGTCGGCCGCGCCCACGGCACCGATCAGCGCGGCGAGCGCGCAGGCGACGACGAGGCCGGTCTGGATCTGATTCGCGACCCGGGCACGTTCGCCGAGCCCGGCCGCCGAAGGCAGCGCGATCGCGCCGACCGCGCCGACGCCCTCGATGGTGGGGCGCTGTTCGTGATCGGCGGGATCGATCGCCCCGCCCGCCGTGGGCACCGGCGGAATAGGCAGCCGTGCCGTCACCGCGGCCAGCCGTGGCACCGACGACAGCAGCATCACCGCCGCCACGAGCACCCCGGCGAACAGCTTGGCCAGCCCCGGATGCCAGATCAGATAGATCACACCCGACACCGCGCCGAACACGCTGAGCGTGATCGCGGCGGCGAACAATCCGGCTCCGATTCCGGTGACCCGATACCCGATCACCGCGGCGACCAGGAGCATCACGCTGCCGAGCAACAGGCTGCCCGCACCGAGCACGCCCGGCACCACCAGCGCACCACCGCCGAACAACAGCAGCAGCGCGTCCAGCGAAAGCCAGTTCGCGGTAATCGAATCCGTGAATTTCCGCGCGGCGATTCCGGCCGCCGCCGACGCGGCGATCCCCGTACCGAGCAGCGCGAACGCCGGGGCGAGCGGATCGGTATGGGTGCGCGAGACGATCAACAGCGCGAGCGCGGCGATGATCGAAACGGTCGCCAGCACGAGCCCGGCCCAGCGGGCCGCCGATCCGGACCAACCGCGGAACTCGCCTGCGGTGAGCCGGGATACGGCGTCGATGACGTCGTCGAACAGCGCGGGCGACTCCCTGCGGGTCACCGGGCTCAGCACCAGCAGCTCACCGTCGTAGACCTCGGCCTCGGTGAGCGTGCGGCTCGGCGCGAGGGGGTCCTGCCCGAGTCGCGCCAGCGTCCAGTGCTGGGCGCGGATCC
>NZ_JBHWZY010000819.1:0-3059 GCF_042727815.1 Nocardia sp. NPDC060220 | reverse complement strand
GTCTATCGCCGCTCGACGGGCCAATGACCGCGCTGCTCCGCTGGATGACGACGATCCTGAAGCCGAGTACTACCAGCGCAAGAGCTGGCTGGTCTGAATCACCGGCGCGACGCCGAATGCGGAGGGTGATCGCGCCGGGCCGGCGTCGCTCGGACGGCCCGGGCGCTTCTAGCCGCGGATGAGTTTGGCGACTGTGCCGATGGACAACTTGGGCGCCTCGACCTCGACCTCGGCGTGGGGGTCGACGATCTTGGTGTGGGGGATCTCGGCTTCCGGGTCGGCGAAGGTCGCGTACTTCTTGTCGGCGAGGAGGGTGGCGAGGAGGTAGCCGGTGACCAGGGCTCGGGTGGCCTTGTCGGTTTTGTGTTCGTAGCGGCCCGCGCCGAGGGCGGCGAAGAGGCGGCGGCCCTCGATGATGCCGTTGTGCGAGGCGCCGTCGAGGGTGCGCAGGATCGACGGGCCCGACCAGGAGGCGGCGAGGGCGCGGGCATTGGAGCTGACCGAGTCGAGGTCGTCACCGGTCAGGATCAGGCCGGGCGCGTCGATGTCGGGGGCGATGTTCTCCGCGGCGGGGGAGGTGGGGGCCGGGAAGAGCGCTACGACGGCGGCTACCCGGCGTTGAGCCGCGGCGATCACCGCGGCGCCCGCCCCCATGCCGTGGCCGGCGAGGGCGAGGCGGTCGGGGTGGACGCTGATGGTGCCGTCACCGAGGCGGACCTTGCTCACGATGTCGAGCGTGGTGAGCAAGTCGGTGCCGAGGTCCAGATGTGACGGAATCGGGCCACGCTCGGTATCGGGCGCGGCGACCACGAAACCCCACGACGCGATGTGTTCGAGCAGGCTCTTGTAGTTCTCGGCGCTGGTCAGCCAGCCGTGCGCGAACGCGACAGCGGGCAGGTTCAGCCCGGACTCGGGCGTGTACACCACACCCGGCTGACCTGCGATCCCTAGGTTCCCACGCAGCACCCGGTGGGGGCCACGCACGGACAGGGTGCTCACGAGCGATTTTGCAGACACCGACACGGCGAGAAGAGTATCCGATCAGTAGGGTGGGGGACCATGTGCGGAATCGTGGGGTACGTCGGATACCGGGATGCGCTGGGCGTTGTCGTCGACGCGCTGCGACGCATGGAGTATCGCGGATACGACTCCGCGGGGGTCGCGATCCTCGATGGAAACGGTGCTCTGGCGGTCGAACGTAAGGCCGGGCGGCTGGCCAATCTGGAAGCCGAACTGGGCGAGGCGGGGACCGAGCGTTTCGCCGGGTCGACCGGGATGGGGCACACCCGCTGGGCCACCCACGGCGCGCCGACCGACCGCAACGCGCACCCCCACCGCGACCTCTCCGGCAAGCTCGCCGTCGTCCACAACGGCATCATCGAGAACTTCGCGCCGCTGCGCCGCGAGCTGGAAGACGTCGGCGTGGAGCTGCTGAGCGACACCGATACCGAAGTCGCGGTGCACCTGGTTTCGCGCGCGTACGCCGACGGCCCCACCGCGGGCGACTTCACCGCGAGTGTCCACGCCGTGTTGCAGCGGCTCGAGGGCGCGTTCACGCTGGTGTTCACCCATGCGGACCATCCCGGCACGATCGTGGCGGCTCGCCGGTCGACGCCGCTGGTCGTCGGGGTCGGCGAGGGTGAGATGTTCATCGCCTCCGATGTCACCGCGTTCATCGAGCACACCCGCGAGGCGGTCGAGCTCGGGCAGAACCAGGCCGTGGTGATCACGAAGGACGGCTACAGCGTCACCGACTTCGCGGGCAACACCGACGGGGTGGTCAGCCGGCCGTTCACCATCGACTGGGACCTCGCCGCCGCGGAGAAGGGCGGCCACGACTACTTCATGCTCAAGGAGATCGAGGAGCAGCCCACCGCCGTCGCCGACACCCTGATGGGGCATTTCGTCGTCGACGAGAAGGGCGGCCGGATCGTCCTCGACGAACAGCGCCTCGCCGACCAGGAGCTGCGCGAGTTCGACAAGGTGTTCGTCGTGGCGTGCGGCAGTTCGTACCATGCCGGCCTGCTCGCCAAGTACGCGATCGAGCACTGGACCCGGGTGCCGGTGGAAGTGGAGCTCGCCAGCGAATTCCGTTACCGCGACCCGGTTCTCGACCGGTCGACGCTGGTGGTGGCGATCTCGCAGTCCGGTGAAACCGCCGACACACTCGAAGCGGTGCGCCACGCCAAGGAGCAGAAGGCGCGCGTGCTGGCCATCTGCAACACCAACGGGGCGCAGATTCCGCGCGAGTCCGACGCGGTGATCTACACGCGGACCGGGCCCGAGATCGGTGTCGCCTCGACCAAGGCGTTCCTGGCGCAGGTGGCTGCCAACTATCTGGTCGGTCTGGCCCTGGCGCAGGCGCGCGGGACCAAGTACCCCGACGAGGTGGCTCGCGAGTTCGCCGAACTGGAATCGATGCCGAAGCTGATCGCCCGGGTGCTCGAGACCGCGCCACAGGTGCGGGCCATCGCGCGCGAGCTGGCGCATGTGCCGACGGTGCTGTTCCTCGGTCGCCACGTGGGTTATCCGGTGGCGCTCGAAGGCGCGCTCAAGCTCAAGGAACTGGCCTACATGCACGCTGAGGGCTTCGCCGCGGGCGAGCTCAAGCACGGGCCGATCGCGCTGATCGAAGACGGCCTGCCGGTGATCATCGTGATGCCGTCGCCGAAGGGGCGCGCGGTGCTGCATTCCAAGCTGCTCAGCAACATTCGTGAGATCCAGGCGCGCGGTGCTCGCACGATCGTGATCGCCGAAGAGGGCGATGACACCGTGCGCCCGTTCGCCGACGACCTGATCGAGATCCCGGCCGCCCCGACCCTGTACCAGCCGTTGCTGTCCACGGTGCCGCTGCAGATCTTCGCCGCCGAGGTGGCCCAGACCCTGGGCTACGACGTGGACAAGCCCCGCAACCTGGCCAAGTCGGTCACCGTCGAATAAAGGCCCCGACCCAGCCCGCACATCCCGACCCCGAGGAGGGATCCGCCGCGCAGCGGCGGGTTCGCGGCCGTCCCGTCGATCAGGCGCCGTTGCGTAGGCGACGAAGGAGCAAGCAACGG
>NZ_JBHWZY010000818.1:0-3064 GCF_042727815.1 Nocardia sp. NPDC060220 | reverse complement strand
GAGGTGTCGTCCTTGCTGGAGGCGAGTAGCGCCGATGTCGCGCTGGTCGACGCCAGAACCGACCTGGCCGCCGCGCGCGGTCTGTGCCGACTGCTGGGCAGCACGGGGTCTTCTGTTCCGGTGGTCGCGGTCCTGACCGAGGGCGGCCTGGTGGCCGTCAACGCGGACTGGGGCCTGGACGACATCCTGCTGCCCGGGACCGGCCCCGCCGAGCTCGACGCGCGCCTGCGGCTGCTGGTCGGCCGCAACGGTGGGGTCGCCAGCCCGGAGAACACCGGCAAGATCACCCTGGGTGAGCTGGTGATCGACGAGGGCACCTACACCGCGCGCCTGCGTGGCCGCCCGCTCGATCTCACCTACAAGGAATTCGAGCTGCTCAAGTACCTCGCGCAGCACGCGGGCCGGGTGTTCACCCGCGCCCAGCTGCTGCAGGAGGTCTGGGGCTACGACTTCTTCGGTGGTACCCGCACCGTCGACGTGCACGTGCGGCGCCTGCGCGCCAAGCTCGGCACCGAGTACGAGTCGCTGATCGGGACCGTGCGCAACGTCGGCTACAAGGCGGTGCGCCCGGCCCGGACGGCCACAGCCAAGGGTGAACCCGCGGTGACCTTCGTCGACGAGGACATCGACGGCGACGACTCCTTCGCCCCGCTCAACGGCACCGCGCAGTAGCAGCGCACCCAGGAGGATGGCGATGCCGGATACAGCAACCTTGACCTGGGCTGCTCAGATCGAGCCCGGTACCGCGAACACGGTGCGGGCCCTGCTCGAACGCGCGGCCGACCTCGACGGTGTCGCTCCGGTCTCGGAGCAGGCGGTGCTGTCGCTGGCCGAAGCCGATCCGTCGACCCGGCACGTGCTGGCGCTACGCGGGGGCGAGTTGGTGGGTTACGCGAATCTCGTTGCGGCACATGACGATCACCCCGCGATGGCCGAGGTCGCCGTCGACCCCGCCGCCCGTGGCGCCGGTATCGGCGCCGACCTGGTCCGTGCCGCACTGGCCGAGGGTGGCACGGGCACCAGGGTGTGGGCGCACGGTGACCTACCCGCCGCCAAAGCGCTGGCGACCGGCCTCGGGCTGGTCACGGCTCGCGAGCTGTGGCAGATGCGCCGCTCGATGGCAACCCCGGAGCTACCGGAACTCGAGCTTCCGGAAGACCTCGTCCTCCGCACCTACGCGGGCCCCGTCGACGACCTCGAGATCCTGCGGGTGAACAACGCGGCTTTCGCCTGGCATCCCGAGCAGGGCGGCTGGACCGAGCGCGACATCGCCGCTCGCCGCGCGGAATCGTGGTTCGAACCGGCCGGTCTGTTTCTGGCGTTCGACGTCGCCGACCCGGACCGCCTGCTCGGTTTCCACTGGACCAAACAGCATCCCGACGCCGCTCCCGCCGGTGAGGTGTACGTCGTCGGGGTCGACCCGTCCGCGCAGGGGCGTGGCCTGGGCAGACTGCTCACCCTGGCCGGTCTGCGACACCTGCGCGCGGCCGGCTCCACGGAAGTCCTGCTCTACACCGAAGCCGACAACACCGCCGCCGTGAACACCTACACCAAGCTCGGTTTCGCGCCCGCCCACATCGACGTCGCGTACTCCCTGCCCTGATGCGAGTCACCTCACATTCGAGGTGAATTCTGGTGCGCGAGGAGAATATTGCGCGGATGACCGGGTAAGCGCGAGTAAAACTGGGGCTAACGTCACATTCGCGGCATTGATCGCGCCGGGCTGTTCATTCTCCGTTAACCCACATCGGGCCAACTGTCAACCGGACGACCTTAGGTTACTTCTGGGCGGCACAGTCGTCGCCTGGTGCGCGCATTCCTCGGGGATAGCGAGCACCGGCCAGCCTCGCTCGGGCCGGTGAGGGACCGAGTGAGACACCCAGCATTGTCGGAGGAAAAGTGAACTTCAAGCGCACCAGTGCCCTGGTCGGCGTCTTCGCCGTGGGCGCCATGACCCTGGCGGCCTGTGGCAGTGACGACAACGCCACCGGTGGCGATGCCGGCAATGCCGCCAACACCAGCGTTGCCTGTGGTGGCAAGAAGGCGCTCAAGGCGTCCGGTGCCTCCTCGCAGAAGAACGCCATGGAGCGTTTCGTCGCGGCCTACGAGAACAACTGCGACGGCTACACCCTGAACTACACCTCGAGTGGCTCGGGCGCCGGCGTCAACGAGTTCCTCGGCGCCCAGACCGATTTCGGTGGCTCCGACTCGGCGCTGAGCTCCAAGAAGGAAGAGCCGGCCAAGGCCGCGGAGCGTTGTGGCGCCCCCGCGTGGAACCTGCCGACCGTCTTCGGCCCGATCGCCATCACCTACAACGTCGACGGCGTCACCGACCTGGTGCTCGACGGCCCGACCGCCGCCAAGGTGTTCAACGGCTCCGTCGCCACCTGGGATGCCCCCGAGATCAAGGCGCTCAACCCCAACGCCAAGCTCCCCTCGGAGAAGATCGCCGTGATCTTCCGCTCCGACGAGTCGGGCACCACCGACAACTTCCAGCTCTACCTCGACGCGGCCTCCGACGGCGCGTGGGGCAAGGGCGGCGGCAAGACCTTCAACGGTGGCGTCGGTGAAGGCGCCAAGGGCAACGAGGGCACCTCGGCCGCCATCAAAAACACCAAGAACTCGATCACCTACAACGAGTGGTCCTTCGCCAAGGCGCAGAACCTGTCCATCTCGCAGATCATCACCTCCGCGAGCAAGGACCCGGTCAAGCTGTCGGCCGAGTCGGCCGCCAAGGCCATCGACGGCGTGAAGATCAAGGGTGAGGGCAACGACCTCGTCCTCGACACCAGCTCGTTCTACAAGCCGACCGCCGCCGGCTCGTACCCGATCGTCATGGCCACCTACGAGATCGTGTGCTCCAAGTACGCCGACGCCGAGACCAGCAAGGCCGTCAAGGCCTTCCTGACCTCGGCCGTCACCAACGGCCAGACCGGTCTGACCGAGGCGGGCTACGTGCCGCTGCCCGACGCGTTCAAGACCAAGCTGACCCCGCCACCCACGAGGAGCCGTTCGCCTGGACGGCGCGGCTGCGCGAGCAGGTGCTGGCCCCGCTCGGCAGGGG
>NZ_JBHWZY010000817.1:0-3065 GCF_042727815.1 Nocardia sp. NPDC060220 | reverse complement strand
CGGTTCCCGGCAGCCCGGCCGCGGCCGCGCGCGCCGCGCTGCCCGACAGGTCACCGAGACACACCCGAGCCCCCGCGCCTGCGAACTGCCGCGCGATCTCCAGCCCGATCCCAGCGGCACCGCCGGTCACCGCGACGACCCTGCCGGTGTGCGTACGTTTCATGGCGGACATGCCCTCTCGGTGGAAACCGCTACATCTGGCATGTTGTCATGCCAGAAATTGTCGCCAGTATTCCACGCCATCACAACGCGGCGATAGCCTCAGCGCTGACTTCTGGACACTCGATCACCAGGCGCCTGCGGCGTTCGACTGATGCACAACACTCGGCTGACAGCGCGGCGCTCAACTGCCCAGCTCGGGTCGGCTTCAGCGCAGGGCGGTGTGCCAGACGACGGCGGCGGCGAGTGCGCCCGCGCCGTTGAGCGACCAGTGCAGGGCGATGGGGGCGAGAAGGCTACCGCTGCGGCGGCGCAGCCAGGTGAACACGACACCCGCGGCGGCGGTGGCCGCTACGGCGAGTGCTATCCCGGCCATTTGGCCGAGCACGCCGCCGCCGACGATGCTGGACAGCCCCTTGTTGCCGGAGGTGAGGCCGAACGAAGACGCGATGTGCCAGAGACCGAACATCAGCGATCCGGCGGCGAAGAGCCCGCGGACACCGAGGACCCGGTCGAGTGTGCCGTGCAGTACCCCGCGGAAGGCGAGTTCTTCGGGGATCACCGTCTGCAGCGGGATCACGATCATCGACGCGATCAGTGCGCCCGAGATCGTGGCGTAGCGATCGGCGAGGAAGAACGGCCTGGTGAGCGGCAAGAGAGCGCCGATCGCGACCGCGGTGAGCACGATCCCGACGGCACCGAGCGCGTACACCGTGCCGCGCTTCCAGTGCCTGGGTGACAGCCCGAGTTCCGCCCAGCCCAGCCCCCGCCTGCGCATCAGCGCCAAGAGCGCGAACGCCGCGACGGGAACGGTGACGATATTGGCCCACGCGGTCGTGAAGTGAGCGATCAGGTTGGTGCCTGCCAGCACGACGACGACCACCGCGATATCGATGTAGGCATGGAGCTTCGGCGGGGAATCGGCGACGGCGGGTACGGGCACCCGACCGAGTGTACGGAAATATCACGAAACGAAAACGGTCCGGTGAATGCGTGAAAACCCGCTACCCCCGCGTTGAGCGGCCCGGAATGAGCCCACCAAGATCGACAGTCGGCGCGGTGCTGTGAGCTACTCGACAGCCGACCCGGACCATCCGGCCATATCTGTCCAGGCCTGCAACTCGCGCCGCGTCTCGAACCGTCGCGGGGCCCCGCTGATCGGATCCGTGAATTCGAGCGAGGCTGCCAGCAATTGCAACGGCCGCGTGTAATCGTCGACCGACTTATCGGTGATCACGGGGTAGAAATCGTCGCCGAGAATCGGCACGCCGAGCCCGTTCATATGCAGGCGCAGCTGATGGGTTCGCCCGGTGTGCGGGCGAAGGCGGTAGCGCCCGAGCCCGTCGCGGTGTTCGACCAGTTCGACCTCGGTCTCGGCATTGGGCTCGCCGTCCACCTCGAAAGCGGCGAGCACCTGCTTCTCCTTGATGATCCGGCTGCGCACGGTCCGCGGCAGCGCGAGGGCGGGATCGTAGGGCGCGATGGCCTCGTACTCCTTGCGCACGGTCTTGCGGTGGAACATCGTCTGATAGGCGCCGCGCCGGGCCGGATTCACCACGAACAGCAGCAGGCCCGCGGTGACCCGGTCCAGTCGGTGCGCCGGGATCAGGTCGGGCAGTTCGAGCTCGTTGCGCAACCGCACCAGCGCCGTTTGGAGAATGTGCTGACCGCGCGGGATCGTCGCCAGGAAGTGCGGCTTGTCGATCACGAGGATGTCGTCGTCGCGGTGCACGATCCCGATCTCGAACGGCACCTCGGTCTCGACGGGCAGATCGCGGTGGAACCATACGGCGCCGCCCGGCACGAACGGCGCGTCCGGTCTCAGCGGGCCTTCCAGATCCACGATCTCGCCCGCCACCAGCATCGCGTCGATCCTGGCCGGATCCACCCGCGGCAACCGCTCGACGAGGTGGTCGCGCACGGTCGTCCACTGCCCGTCCTCCGGGAGCCGGAGTCGGGCGGGATCGAGGCCGTGCCGTTTCGGCAGCGGCGGCTGCTGCCTACGTCGCATAGGAAGAAGTGTTGTCGAGCCGGTGGAGCCGGGTGCTCTCGGCCCCTCGGAACCTGCTCGACGTCGTCGATCACGCGGTGCGTGTGGCCAGCCCGGGGTAGTCGATGATCAGACCCGACTCGTCGTAGTCCAGGGTGGCGTGGAAGTCGAATTCGGGAGCGCGGTAGTCGTAGCGCTGACCTACCCCGTCGGCGATCCGGCGATAGTGTTGCGGTAATCGGGCCGCGGTGAGGTCGGCGGCGCGCACATAGGCGGCGGGCGCGTCGGCACCGTCGCCGACCGCGAGCCCGAGGCGGTGCACCGGCAAGGCATTGGTGAACGCCGACGCCTCGAGATCGATATCGAGACACCCGTCGAGCTCGGGCGCGACCGTGCCGTCGACCTGCCAGCGCCCCAGCCCATCGGACTGCACGGTCACCGACCGCCTGCCCTCGGGATACCGTCCGACGATCTGCGCCGACCGGGTGTGCCAGCTCCCGTCGAGCCGCAGCCGGTAGTCGATCACCCAGGTGATCCCGTCCTCGACCGCCGTCGCGCACCCTTCGACGAGAACTCCGCGCGCGTCATCACGGAAATACGTGACCTCGAATCCGGTACGCGCGTCCCGGTGTAACCAGGCGGCCGAAGAGGGCAGCGGAGTGAACATGGGAAACGCATTCCCGCAATTCCGTCGCTCAATCGCTAACCTGCCCGCTGATCGAGCACCATCAGTTTCGCTTCGACGAGGACTTGACGCGCACGCCGTCGCACCCGGCACAGGTCGACGCTGCATTCGAGATGTATCTGCATCGCCCGATGCGCCTGTTCGGGCGACAGCTTTCCAGGGTCGGAATGGCAATCGGCGATTGCTGAAATGATTGACGTGACAAACATTTTCGTTCTCCCACCGCTACAC
>NZ_JBHWZY010000816.1:0-3076 GCF_042727815.1 Nocardia sp. NPDC060220 | reverse complement strand
TGATCGGCTTGCGCCGGAAGGCATTCGGGTTCAAGCCGCCGTTGCGGTAGTTCTTGGCGGCCACCTTGGCCAGGGTCTCCTGCGAGATACCGTGGTCGTGGAGGTAGCGATTGGCCTTCATCCCGAAGAACTTCGTGGTCAGGTATTGGCCGTTCTCGCCGTACCACTTGGGCATGCCGACCAGGGTGGGGTCGACGGTGAAGGCGCCGCGCGGATGCTTGTCCATGCCGATCGCGATGCCGATGTCGTACTTGCCGAGCCGAATCGCGTCGGCGCACGCTTCGGTGGCGCTGGCGGAGGTGGCGCAGGCGTTGAAGACATTCGTGAACGGAATACCGGTCAGTCCCATCATGCCCACGATCGCGTCGGGATTGGCGACCTCCCAACTGCCGCCGACCGCGAATTGCACATCGCGCCATTCCAGCCCGGCGTCGGTGAGCGCGGCCCGGATCGCGTCGGTGCCCATCTGCATGGCGGTCTTGCCCTCGAATCGGCCGAAGGGGTGCATCCCCACGCCGATGATCGCTACCTCGTTGGTCATGTCAGAACTCCTGTCCCTCAGGCGGGTTGGAAGGCGAAGGTGAGAACCTCGGCGCCTTCGGGGTCGGTGCCGAGCGGAACGGTCGTGAGCACGACGTCCATCCCGAATTCGAGCTTGTCCGGGTCGTTCTCGGTGAGTCTGGCCTCGACCCGGATCACGTCACCGAGCTGCACCAGCCCGACGCCGAAGGGCACGAAGGTCCGGGCCGTCTCGTCTCCGAGATAGGGCGCGCCCGGCAGGAACCCCTGGGTGGTCCAGGCCACCAGGATTCCGGTGCGCGGCAGAGTGATCTGTTCGATCGACGGGCGGCTGCACCGCGGGCACAGGTCCTGGATCGGGAACACCGCCGCACCGCAGTCGGTGCACGATCCGCCGACGAGGTGGAACTCCTCGGCGGGCCAGTTGGAGATTTCCGGGGCGATCATTCGTTGCATCTATGGTTCCTCGACTTCTGATCGGTAGCGGGCGGGGGTCGATCGCAGCGCGCATTCCTCCACGAACGACAAAAGGCCCAGGTGATAGGCCGCGGCGCCGTAGCCGACGCTCAGGTTGTGCCCACACCCGAATTGCACGTTGTTCACGAACCGTGATGTGGCGGTGAATAATTCGGCAATCCCGGCGCGGGCAGCCGGGTCGGTTCGCCACACCTGCTCGTACTCGGCGTCGGTCACCCGGACCGGGACACGCATCCGCGCGGCGAGCGTGGGGAAGTCCGTCGGCCAGTCGTGCACGACAGCGACCTCGTAGCCCGGCGTGCCCGAGGTCAGCGAACGACCACCGAGGACCTCCGGCGGGTAGCTGTCCTGGGGGAACCACAGCAGTTCACGAATTCCGCCCGCCCTGCCCGTCTTTCGGATCTTTTCGATCACCCGGATGGCCTCGGGACGCTTGTCGACACCGGTGCCCGCCAGTTCGAGGCCGAGCAGTGCGGCGCCCCGATCGTCGGCGGCCATCCGCGCGGCCAGGTCACAGCCCGCCGAATGTCCGGCGAGGAAGACCCCGGCGCCGCGTTCGCTCGTTCCCAGCAGCGCGTCGATCGCGGCGTAGGTCACGTCGACGCGGCGCTGCGGCTCGTCGAACATCTCACCCCACGGTTCCGAAGCGCCGTATCCCGGTCTGTCGAGCGCGAGAACGGTGAAACCCAGTCGGGCGCCGACCCGTAGCAGCGACAGCGACGGCCGGTCCGGTAGATCGAAATAGCGCGCCGTCGTCGCGCCGCCGTGCACGGCGACCAGCACGGCGCGAGGATCGGCGACCTCGGCGCACAGCGCCGACATCCGGATTCCCGCGACCTCGACTTCCCTGGTAACGACGGTGTCGACGGCGCTGTGCTCCGGCAGCAGGCCGGTGCCCTCGGCGCTCACGAGTCCGTCCGCAGCAACATCACACCGCTGGGAGTCAGTCCACCGCTGCTGACGACCGCGACCCGGGCCGCCGGAATCTGCCGCTCCCCCGCCCGGCCACGCAACTGCGTGATCGCCTCGTGGATCAAACCCATGCCGTGGGTGCGCCCGTGCGAGAGTTGCCCGCCGTGGGTGTTCAGCGGCAGCACTCCGTCGCGGGCGATGTTCTTGCCGCCCTGGAGGAAATCCTTGGCCTCACCGATACCGCAGAAGCCGAGCGCCTCGATCCAGGACAGACAGTTGAAGGTGAAGCCGTCGTAGAGCTCGGCGACATCCACATCGTCCGGCCCCAGAGTGGTGCGCGACCACAGATGCGCCGCCTGGCCGAGCACCTGCGGCTCGTGGGTGAGCGTGCTCTGATCCCATTCGAGCCGTTCGATGATCTGGGTGCCGACCGCCTCGACGAAGACCGGCGGTTGAGCCAGATCGGCCACGGTTTCCCTGGCCGAGACGATCACGGCCACCGCACCGTCACACGGCACGTCGCAGTCGTAGAGACCGAAGGGCGTGGTGATGGTGCGGGCGGACAGATACTCGTCCATGGTCAGTGGGTCCCGGTAGATCGCGGAGGGGTCGAGGGCCGCGTTGGCTCGCTGATTGAGCGAGATCCAGCCCAGCGTCTCCCGATCGGTGCCGTAGCGGTGGAAGTGCCGCTGCGCGGTCTGGGCGAGCAGGTGCGCCGCCGAGACCGCGCCGAACGGGGTGAGCCACGGGTCGGTGATCCCGCCGGACGGCGCGATCGCGCCGGCGCGCACATGTTCGGCATAGGTGGATTCCCACACCGTGCGAAAGCACAGCACATGACGCGCCAGACCACTGGCCACCGCGAGCATCGCCGCGATCACCGAGCCACCGGGGCCGAAGGTTTCCGCGCTGCCGTTGTACCAGGTCGGGCGGATGCCCAGCGCCGATTCCACCGCCGTGACGCCGCCTTCGGAGAAGGGCCCGAAGTTCCCCGACCCCGGATAGGTCGACAGACCGTCGAGGTCGTCGAGGTCGAGTCCGGCATCGGCGACCGCCGCCCGGCACGCCGCCAGGGTCAGCGACAGCGGGTCGGCCATGAGCCGCCGCCCGATCTCGGACCGGCCGATCCCGGTGAAGGCGACTTTGTCCTCGAACTTCTCGCGCGAGG
>NZ_JBHWZY010000815.1:0-3077 GCF_042727815.1 Nocardia sp. NPDC060220 | reverse complement strand
GAGGTCATCGATACCTTCGGTGCCGCCGCCGTCCCGAACTACATCATCAGCATGTGCACCTCGGTCAGTGACATGCTCGAAGCGGCGTTGCTGCTGAAGGAATCCGGCATTCTCGATCCGGGCACCGCCGACACCGCGCCGAGCTGTCCCGTCGGCATCGTTCCGCTGTTCGAAACCATCGAGGACCTCAGCGCCGGTGCGTCGACGCTGGCCGCGGTGCTGGAGGTTCCGGTCTATCGCGAGCTGGTCGAGGCGGCGGGCATGCGCCAGGAAGTGATGCTCGGCTACTCCGATTCCAACAAGGACGGCGGATATCTCGCCGCGAACTGGGCGCTCTACCGCGCGGAACTGGACCTGGTGGAGGTGGCCAGGAAGTCGGGTATCCGGTTGCGGCTGTTCCACGGTCGCGGCGGCACCGTCGGTCGCGGCGGTGGCCGCAGCTACGACGCCATCCTGGCGCAGCCCGCGGGCGCGGTGCGGGGTTCGCTGCGACTGACCGAACAAGGTGAGGTGATCGCCGCGAAATACTCCGAATCCGGTGCGGCACACCGCAATTTGGAGTCGCTGATCGCGGGCACCCTGGAGTCGACGCTACTGGACGTGGAAGGTCTCGGCGACGACGCCGAACCGGCCTACGAACTCCTCGACGACCTCGCCGCCCGCGCTCGCGCCGCCTACGCGAACCTGGTGCACGACACCCCCGGCTTCGTCGAGTACTTCCGCGAATCCACCCCGGTCGCCGAAGTCGGTGACCTCAATATCGGCAGCCGCCCCGCCTCCCGTAAACCCACCAATTCGGTCTCGGACCTGCGCGCGATCCCCTGGGTGATGGCCTGGAGCCAGGCCAGGGTCATGCTGCCCGGCTGGTACGGCACCGGTACCGCGCTCGAAGACTGGGTCGGCGACGATCCGGCCCGCCTCGCGCGTCTCACCGACCTCTACCAGCGGTGGCCGTTCTTCAATACCGTGCTGTCGAACCTGGCCCAGGTGATGGCCAAGAGCGACCTCGACATCGCCGCCCGCTACGCCGAGCTCGTCACCGACGAAACACTGCGCGCGAAGATCTTCGCCATGATCGCCGACGAACACGCCCGCACCGTCCGCATGTACCTCGCGGTCACCGGCCACGCCGAACTCCTCAGCGACAACCCGTCGCTGGCCGAGTCGATCCACAACCGCTTCCCCTACCTGGAGCCGCTGAACCAGCTCCAGGTCGACCTGCTGGCCCGGCTGCGCGGCGGTGACGATTCCGAACTGGTGAAGCGGGGCATCCTGCTCACCATGAACGGCCTGGCCACCGCGCTGCGCAACTCGGGGTAGCGGCAACTCGGGGTAGCGGCTACAGGCAGACGCTGATGGTGAAGGGCCCGACCGGGATGCCGGTGCAGATCGACACCGAGCCGACGACCGGCTGTGCGGGGGCGGCCGATGCGGTTGCGGCGCCGATCCCGGTCACGGACAGGGCAAGGGCGGCGACGGCGAGCGGGCGGGCGATCTTGGCGAACATAGGCTGATCCTCGGGTAGAACGGGGTGAACACCCCCGTGCGGGGGCGACCCCATCTCAACACGATGCGCCGACGGCGTCCACGACATCGCGGGATTCGCGGTGGCTCAGCCGGTTACGACGGCGATCGCGTCGATCTCGACCAGCATCTCCGCGCGCGGCAGGCCGGTGAAAACGGTGGTGCGCGAGGGCAGCACGCCGTTGCTGGTGTGTTTTGTGACGAACTCGCCGTACGCCTCGTTCATGATCGCGAAGTCCTCGCGCTTGGTGAGGTAGACACGCAGCATCATCACATCGTCGAAGGTGGCGCCGGACGCGTCGATGATCGCCTTGACGTTCATCAGGGTGCGCGTGGTCTGGGCGGCGACATCGCCCTGATGCAGGTACTCGTTGGTCTCGGGGTCCACGGGTCCCTGGCCGGACACCTGGACGAACGGGCCCTTGCGCACACCCTGGGAGAAGGTGTGGGCGGGCGCCGGGGCGTCGGAGGTGCGCACGGCGGTCTTGTCGGACATGGGTTCAGCCTTTCCTCGCGGTGACGTCTCGGCGGGGGTCCCAGCCGAGTTCGGTGGAGATGGCGTCGGCCGTCGCCCTGAGCTGCGGCAACAGTGCCAGCACTTGGTCATGGTCGAGCAGCACGTCGGGAACGGAGACCGACACGGCGGCGACGACGGCGCCGATGCCGTCGCGGACGCCGACGCCGATGCAGTTGACGAAGCTCTCGTGTTCTTCGTGGTCCTCGGCGAAGCCCTGCGCGGCAACGAGTTTCAGTTCGGCCAGGTACTGCTCGGGGGTGCGCAGGGTACGGGTGGTGAAGGGGTGGTAGTCCAATCGGGCTGCCACTGCCGCCCATTCGCTGCGT
Source organism: Nocardia sp. NPDC060220 (assembly GCF_042727815.1). Lineage (NCBI taxonomy): Bacteria > Bacillati > Actinomycetota > Actinomycetes > Mycobacteriales > Nocardiaceae > Nocardia > Nocardia sp. NPDC060220. Next base: position 710 of record NZ_JBHWZY010000815.1, on the reverse strand, counting down.
GGCAGCGCGGCGACGAGCACCTTGCCGACCGCGGTGCAGTGCAGGGGCGCGGGCCTGCCGATCCGCGAGTACATCCGCACCGCCTGCTCGGCGTCGACCTTGTCGATGTAGACGGCGTCGCCCGATTCGTAGGCCGCCAGGTGTACGGTCTGCCCGGTGGCCGCGCCCAGCGCACTCAGATGCCGGCGGGCTACGGTGCGCACGTCACGGTTCTCCAGTGCGCGACTGGCCAATTCGAACATGCGGGTGCCGAGCGAGTAGCGGTGCGCGTTGTCGCGCACGACGAACCGATCGGCCTGCATGGTCTGCAGTATGCGCAGCACCGTCGACTTGTGGACGCCGAGCCGGACAGCCAACTCGTCTAGGGACTGCGAGTTCTCGCCGAGGGCGATGAGAATGGACAGGGCCCGCGACACGCTTTGACTCATGCGCTGATCGTTTCATTCAGCGCCGCCGGATAGCGCAGCGTGGCCCAGATCTCGTCAGGAAGCAGCGCTAGGCGCTGAATATCTTGGGGCGGTGGCAGTTTCGCCGAATCGCCGGTCGCGGTCAGCGCTGCCGCCGCGCACAGATGGCCGTATCGAAGCCGGGTGCGCAGGTCGGCGCCGTGCAGCAGGGCGGCGAGATAACCGCCGGCGAAGGCGTCGCCGGCGCCGATGCGCTCGGTGATCTCCAGTGTCAACGCGGGCACCTCGATCGAGGAATCGCCG
>NZ_JBHWZY010000814.1:0-3084 GCF_042727815.1 Nocardia sp. NPDC060220 | reverse complement strand
GTCCTCGGTGAGGCTGATCCCGACCTGCGGATGATCGTGGTGGAAATCGGCGAGGACGCCCGCGACATCGAAGACCTCCGACGCTGCCCCGGAGATCATGCCGAGCCGGACCTGACCCCGCAGCAATCCGGTGAATTCCCCGACCGTGTCGCCGATCCGGTCGGCGGCGGCCAGGGCGGCGCGTGCGTGTGTGAGCACCGCGGCGCCGACGTCGGTCAGTGTCACCGTGCGCGCACCGCGGTCGAGCAGACGCTGCCCGAGTTCGCGTTCGAGTTGGCGGATCTGGGTGCTGAGGCCGGGCTGGGACAAGTGCAGCCGTTCGGCGGCCTTGGTGAACCCGCCCTCGTCGACGATCGTCACGAAGTAGCGCAGCTGACGCAGTTCCATAACTATTGATTATAGGTAATAGAAGATCTATCTCTTGTACTTATTCATCTTCGGCGAGCAGAGTCGAAGACATGACCGATATCGCAACGAAGTTCACTGGTCCTGTCTTCACTCCGGACGACCCCGGGTACGCCGAGGAGATCGCCGGATTCCAAACCGCCTACACCCACCGTCCGGCGTTCGTGGTCGGCGCCCAGCACGGCCAGGACGTGCGCGCCGCCGTGGAATTCGCCGCACGGCGCGGGCTGTCGGTGGCCGTGCAGGCGACCGGACACGGTCTGTCGGTAGCCACCGGCGGTGGGGTGCTCATCACGACCGGACGCATGGACGCCATCACCGTCGACCCGCAGGCTCGTACCGCTCACATCGGGGCCGGGGTGCGGGCGGGCGCGTTGGTCGAGGCGGCCGCGCGGTACGGGCTGGCGCCGTTGAACGGGTCGTCACCGTCGGTGGGCGTCGTCGGGTATGTGCTCGGCGGCGGGCTCGGATTGCTGGCCCGTGAATTCGGTTATGCCGCAGATCATGTGCGCCGCGTCGAACTGGTGACCGCCGACGGCAGGATGCGCTCGCTCGGCCCGGACGACGAGCTGTTCGGGGCGGTACTGGGCTCCGGCGGGAACTTCGGTGTGGTGACCGGTCTCGAACTCGATCTCGTGCCCGTCGCCGAAATCTATGGTGGTCAGCTGGTTTTCGACGCGCCCCTGGTCGACGCGGCGCTGGAGGCATGGCGCACCTGGACCGAGACCGTACCGAGCGCGCTCACCTCCACGATCGCGCTGGTGACCTATCCCGACATCCCGCCCGTGCCGGAATCCTTGCGAGGCCGCCACGTCGCTTCGATCCGAATCGCCTTCGACGGGCCGGACGAGGAGGGGCAGCGGTGGGTCGCGCCTTTGTGGCGGATCGGACCTCGACTGTACGAGGACCTGCGCACGATGCCCTACGCCGAATCGCACACCATCCACAGTGACCCGCCTTTTCCGCACGCCTACGCCGCGACCAACGCGCTGCTCTCGGAGCTGACCCCGCAGGGTCTGTCCGCGCTGCGCGCGTTGACGGCCCCGGGGGGATCGGTCGACGCGGTCATCGACATCCGCCATCTCGGTGCGGCCCTGCGCCACGGTGGCCCGGCCTCGATCGATCATCGCGATGCGGAGTACATCGTGCGGGTGATCACCGGTCCCGGCGAGGGTGACTCCGCACCCGAAGGGCTCGCGAAGGTGCGAGAAGCATTGGCGCCGTGGACGATCGGGCACAGTCTCGCGTTCCTCTACGGTGCGGGCGGCGCGGCGGACGAGGCCCAGACCGCGGCAGGCTACTCCCCGGATACCTACCGCTGGCTGGCGGCGGCGAAAGCGAAGTACGACCCGCGAAACATGTTCCGCGCCAACCGCAATATCGCCCCCGGTTCCTAGCGCCGCTTGCTCGGCCTCTCGATATCTACTATCTTAGTGATATCACTCAGATATCGGGAGGATGTCATGGAGCTGCGGTCCGCATTCCGCGTCAATGGATTCGTCGTCGTGCTGGGGTGGCTGGTGTTCACCCTGTTGTTCGGGGCCGCCGCCGTTCTCGCGTTCATCGCCGCCACCCAGCACAACGGTGGCGCACTGGCCTGGATCGGCGCGGTGGCCGCCGTCGTCGTGATCCTGGTCGTCTGGTTGCTCGCCACCGGGCTGATCATCGTCAACCCCAACGAGGCCAAGGTCGTCACCTTCTTCGGCCGCTACATCGGCTCGGTGAGCGACCCCGGGTTCTTCTCGGTGGTCCCGCTCACCGACCGCAAGTCCATCTCACTGCGGGTGCGTAACTTCGAGACCCAGAAGCTCAAGGTCAACGACGCCGACGGCAACCCCGTCGAGATCGCGGCGGTCGTCGTCTACAAGGTGGTCGACAGCTTCAAGGCCGCCTTCGCCGTCGACGACTACGAGGAGTACGTCGAGACCCAGTCCGAGGCGGCGGTGCGCCACCTCGCCACCACCCACCCCTACGACGCCCACGACGACTCCCGCACCAGCCTTCGCGACGGGGCCGAAGTCGCCGAGGAACTCACCGTCGAATTGCGCGAACGCACCCTCACCGCCGGCATCGAGGTGATCGAGGCCCGTATCACCCACCTCGCCTACGCCCCCGAGATCGCCCAGGCCATGCTGGTCCGCCAACAGGCTGCCCAGGTCGTCGCCGCCCGTACCCAGATCGTCGAAGGCGCCGTCGGCATGGTCGCTCTCGCCCTCGACCGCCTCGCCGAACAGGGCACCGTCGAACTCGACGAGGAACGCAAGGCCAACATGGTCTCCAACCTGCTCGTCGTCCTGTGCGGCGACCGCGCCACCCAGCCGGTGGTCAACACCGGATCCCTCTACTCCTGAGCCGCCCGATGACCCAGCCGAAGAAGGACCCCAAAAAGATCCTGCTACGGCTCGACCCGGCCGTCCACGAGGCAATAGCCAAGTGGGCGGCCGACGACCTGCGCAGCATCAACTCCCAAATCGAATACGCCCTCCGCCTGGCCCTCGACCGAGCAGGCCGAAAGCCGCGTTGAGCAACCTCGCGTTAAGCCTTGTGACACAATCGAATCCAGCATTCAGAGGGAAATTCGAGGATCGTTTACAGCGGTGCTCGACTGAACTACGGGGGTTGGATGTCGAAAGAGCTCGTCTATGTCGAGGTATTGACCGGCTCGGGGAGTTTGCTGAC
>NZ_JBHWZY010000813.1:0-3084 GCF_042727815.1 Nocardia sp. NPDC060220 | reverse complement strand
CGCCGACGCCGACCACGGTGAATTCCTGGCTCTGGGTGTCGATGTCCATCTCACGGAAGTGGCGTTTGACCGCTTCCCACGCCCCCTTGGCGGTGATGCCCATCGCCTTGTGGTCGTAGCCCGCCGAGCCACCGGAGGCGAAGGCGTCGCCGAGCCAGAAGCCGTAGCGGGTGGCCACATCGTTGGCGATATCGGAGAAGCTGGCGGTGCCCTTGTCGGCGGCGACCACCAGGTAGGTGTCGTCGCCGTCGCGGCGGACCACCCGATCGGGCGGCAGCACCGCGCCGGTGGCCAGGTCGACGTTGTCGGTGACGTCGAGCAACCCGGAGATGAAGGTGCGGTAGCAGGCGACGCCCTCGGCGATACTCGCCTGGCGGTCGACGGCCGGGTCACCGATCGGGGCGGGCGGACGCTTCACCACGAAACCGCCCTTGGCGCCGACCGGCACGATCACCGCGTTCTTCACCGCCTGCGCCTTCACCAGCCCGAGGATCTCGGTCCGGAAGTCCTCGAGCCGGTCGGACCAGCGCAGGCCGCCACGCGCTACCGAGCCGAACCGCAGGTGCACGCCCTCGACCCGCGGCGAGTACACGAAGATCTCGAATTGCGGTCGCGGCTTGGGCAATTCGGCGATCTCGCGCGGCTCGACCTTCAGTGCCAGGTAGTCGCGTGGGCGACCTTCGTCGTCGAGAACATAGTTGTTGGTTCGCAGCGTGGCTTTGATCAGGCCGAGGATGGCACGCAGGATGCGGTCGGCGTCCATGCTGACCACCTCGTCGATCCCGGCCCGCACCCGGGTCTCGAGCTCGACGGCGGCCTCGGCGGAGACGATGGCCGGATCGAAGCGGGCGGCGAACAGGTCGACGAAATCGCGCGCGACCTCCGGGTGGGCCAGCAGCACGCGGGCGATATTGACCTGGGAGTACGGGAATCCGGCCTGCTGCAGGTATTTCGCGTACGCGCGCAGGATCGCGACCGACCGCCACGGCAGGCCGGCACGCAGCACGAGTTCGTTGAGACCGTCGGCTTCGGCCCGGTCGTACCAGACCGCCTCGAAGGCGTCGGTGAACCGGGTACGCAGGGCGTCGAGCTGGCCGGGGGCCTCGAGCAGTGCGGCGTCGAGATCGCCGCCCAGTGCGTTGCGCAGCAGCTCCGGGCGAGCCTGCAAACCGAAATCGTAGATCCAGCGCTCGGTGCCGCCTTCGTGTTCGAGCTGGTAGGGCCGTTCGTCGACCACCTCGACACCCAGGCTCTGCAAGACCGGGAGGACCTGGCTCAGCGAGACACCGGAACCGGCGATGTAGAGGCTGAAGCGCCACGAACCGGGCTCCGCTTCGGGCCTGCGGTAGAGGTGCTGCCTGATGCCGCCTTCGGTGAGTCGCTCGAGACGCACGATGTCGGCCAGCGCGCGGGCGGGCGCGAAGTCCTCTTTGTAGCTTTCGGGCAGCGCCTCCGAATACCGTTTGACCACAGCGGGATCGAGCACGGTAGAGGAGGCGACCGCATCACCGATCCGGTCGTCCCAGGTGTGGCTGGCAGCGTTGAGCAGGCCCTGCAAACGCAGCCGGTTGTCCTCGGAGGTGTCGGGGCCTGCCTCGCCGGTGGCCTCGGCGGGCATCATCACCGTGAAATACACACTGGCGAGCTCACTTTCGCTCACCCGCGCCGAGTAGTCGATATCCACGCCACCGAGTTCGGCGACCAGGATCTCCTGCATCTCCAGGCGTACGGCGGTGGTGTAACGATCGCGCGGCAAATACACCATGCAGGCCACGAAGCGGCCGTAGCCGTCGCTGCGCAGGAAGAGCCGGACCTGCCTGCGCAGGCCGACGCCGAGGACCGCGACGGCGGTGCGGCGCATGGTTTCGGTGTCGGCCGAGAACAGTTCGGTGCGCGGGAACGACTCGATCACCTCGAGCATCGCCTGCCCGGAGAAGGAGTCCTTGTCGAACCCGGCGCCCTCGATCGCGGTCCGCACCCGGCGATTGATCACCGGGATGTCGAGCACGTTCTCGTGCACCGCGCTGACGGTGAACACGCCGATGAACAGGTGCACCCCCACCTCGGCGCCCGTCTCGTCGACATCGGCGACACCGACGAAATATGGGTACACCGAGCGGTGCACGGTCGCGCGCACCAGGCCCTGGGTGAGCAGCAGCAACGGGCGGTCTTCGCCGTTGATGGGCACTTTGAAATCGGTGCCGACATCGGGGCGGAGCACACCCAGGCTCGCACCGGGCACCACGGTCGAGACCGTGTGGCCGTCCTCGACGCCGCGCCGGTAGCGGGCATACCCCAGCAGGGTGAAGTTGCCCGCGGCCAGCCACCGCAGCAGCTGGGCGCAATCGGCCACATCGACAGCGGGGAACGGCGTGGAGCCATGGGCGGCGGACCGGTCGAGCGCGTCGGCCAGCGAGCTCTGCACCGCGGCCATGGCCTCGGTGTCGTCGATCACCTGGCGGACATCGTCGATCACCTCGGGCATGGTGCGTTCGATGTGATCGAGCTGGGCCCGGCCGGTCGACGGGTGCAGCTGCAGGTGCATCCACGATTCGGTCAGCCCGGTCGCGCCGTGGCCGTCCACCTCGTGCGCCGCGGCGCCGGTGAGGTGGCCCTCCTCGTCGCGGATGACCTCGAAGATCGGGTGGATCACCTCGGAGACGCTCACCTGCATCCGGCCCAGCGCCGCGGTGATCGACTCCACCAGCAGCGGCATGTCGTCGGTGACGACCTGCACCGCGGCGCCCATCCCGGTCCCGTCGTCGGGATGGTGCACCCGCACGCTGGCCTTACCCGGCATCCGCACGGCGGCCAATTCCATGTGGTGCCGGAAGATCTGGGTGATTCCGGGGATCGGGAAGTCCACGTCACCGGCATCGACGTGTCGGAAATACGCCTCCTCGAGGGTCGCGAGATCGCCGCGCAAGCTCTGCGGCATTCCCGCGGCCCACGCCGCGCTGGAGATTTCCGACGAGACCGTCATCGTTTAGCCCACTCCCATGGATTGTGGTTCGCTTCGATTTCGCAACGCAGGTGACGCATTTTCGAGACTAGCTCCGGGTACTCGAACACGCTGAGGGAATT
>NZ_JBHWZY010000812.1:0-3086 GCF_042727815.1 Nocardia sp. NPDC060220 | reverse complement strand
CCGCGACTCCCTCGGCTCGAGGGCGTCGCGGCGACCGTTTCCTGGTGGATCAGTGCTTCTCGGCACCCAGGTAGTACTCGAAGACCAGCCCGGCGGCGGCGGCGAGCACGAGCACCACGCCGAGGCCGATCAGCCAGAACTGGAAGAACGCCAGACCCAGCGCGGTCACCGAACCGGCGCCCGCGAGGAGGATGGGCCAGAAGCTACCGGGCGAGAAGAAGCCCAGGTCACCGGCGCCGTCGACGATCTCGGCCTCTTCGTAGTCCTCGGGACGCAGGTCGATGCGACGCGCGACGAACCGGAAGTAGGTGCCGATGATCAGCGACAGACCCGCGGTCAGCACGATCGCGGTAGTGCCTGCCCACTCGATGCCGGTGCGCGACTGGGCGGTGAAGAAGCCGTAGACGATGCCCACCAGGATGAAGAACGCCGTGAGCAGTTCGAAGATCCGCGCTTCGATCCTCATATCAGAATCCTCACTTGCTCTCGTTCACCGAAGCGCTCTTGGCATCACGCTTGGTGTTGAAGGGGTACGTGGAGGTGGCCACCGGCGACTCGCCGATCGATGCCAGCGCCTCACCGTTGGTCTTGCCCTCGATGCGCGCCTGCATGTACTTGGCGTACTTCTCCGGCGAGACCGCGCGGACCTCGAAGTTCATCATCGAGTGGTAGGTGCCGCACATCTCGGCGCAGCGGCCGACGAACGCGCCTTCCTTCTCGATCTCGGAGATCTGGAAGACGTTGTCGGACTGGTTTTCCTTCGGGTTCGGCATCACGTCGCGCTTGAACATGAACTCCGGCACCCAGAAGGCGTGGATCACGTCGGCGGCGGCGAGCTGGAACTCGATGCGCTTACCGGTCGGCAGCACCAGGACCGGAATCTCTTCGCTGGAGCCGAAGGTCTCGACCTTGTCGTAGTGCAGGTACGAGAGGATGTCGTTGGCCGGCTTGCCGTGCAGGGGGCCCGGCTGCGGGTGACCCTTGTCGTTCTTCAGCTCACGGTATTCGGCGAGCTGCTCTTCGTTCAGCAGCTCCTTCTCCGTGTCGATGCCGTTCCAGGTGAGACCGCCGACGTTGTTGATGTTGCGGTAGCCGAACTTCCAGTTCCACTGGAAGGCGGTCACGTCGACGGTGACATCCGGGTTGTCGGTCTTCTCGTGCACATAGTTCTGCACGACCACGGTGAAGTAGAACAGCACCGCGATGATCACGAACGGGATCGCCGTGTAGGTCAGCTCCAGCGACACGTTGTAGCCGGTCTGGCGCGGGAACTCCGGGGAGTTCTTGCGCTTGCGGTGGAAGATGACCGTCCAGAAGGTCAGACCCCAGACCAGCACGCCCATGGCGAGCGCGGCCAGCACCGACCAGGTCCACAGCTCGCGCATCCGGGTGGCCTGCGGGGTGATACCCGACGGCCAGCCGAACCGGAGCCAAACATTGTCGATCGAGCAGCCCGAGACGAGCATCGCGGTGATCCCCAAGGACACCGCCAGCCCGGCCCGCCGAAGGATCCGGCCCTGCCGACCCTTCTCGGGTCGTGCCCCGATCTCTTCGCTCGCCTTGTGCGCCACGCTCACGCCTTCCTGGTCGCCACACATTCCGACACATTGCGTCGTCCGGGCGGCGATTCGCCCGTTCCGACACCTCTTCAAAGCAGTTTCAGGCCTCTCGAAGTATTGCCGCTGTGACGCCTGCACACCTGAGAAGGACCTGAGTACTACGCAGCGTAGACCAAAGCGGGCACTGTCTTGTCGCGGGGTCACTTTCGACACTCCGCCGTGACCGCGCCGAACATCGCGACCTGCGGTTTGGCCCTCGTCTGGTGGCTGCGCACCCCGCGGGAGCGGGCGAGCGCGGCGTGTCGGGCAGGCGTGCGGCATACTCGGACACAGCGTTTCGGCCCGTTGTGGCCACCCATCATCGAACGAGAGAAGGTTGGGCGACACCGTGTGCGGACTGCTCGGATTCCTGACAGCTGATTCCGCGACGACCGCGGTGGTCGATCAGGTGTACGACGCGCTGCACTGCCAGCGGCATCGTGGCCCGGACGAGAAGGGCACCTGGCACGACGATCACATGATCTTCGGGTTCAATCGCCTGTCCATCATCGATATCGAGCACTCGCACCAGCCGCTGCGCTGGGGCCCCGCGGACAACCCGCAGCGCTACGCGATGACCTTCAACGGCGAGATCTACAACTACCTCGAACTGCGTGAGCAGCTGGCCACCGAGCACGGCGCCGCATTCCCCGATGGCAAGATCTTCGCCACCGACGGTGACGGCGAGGCCATCGTGGCCGCCTTCCACTTCTGGGGTCCCGAGGCCGTGCGCAAGCTGCGCGGCATGTTCGCCTTCGCGATCTGGGACACCGAGACCTCGGAACTGTTCCTCGCGCGCGATCCGTTCGGTATCAAGCCGCTGTTCATCGCGACCGGCCCCGGCGGCACCGCCTTCGCCAGCGAGAAGAAGAGCCTGCTCGAACTGCTGAGCCCGCTGGAACTGTCCGACGAGCTGGACCCGCGCGCGCTCGAGCACTACACGGTGCTGCAGTACGTGCCAGAGCCCGAGTCGCTGCACCGCAACATCCGTCGCCTCGAGTCCGGCAACTACGCCACGGTGAAGGTCGGCCAGGAACCGATTGTCACCCGCTATTTCCGCCCCGACTTCCGGGTCCGCCCGTTCGTGGCGGGGTCGGAGAAGGCACGCTACGCCGAGATCGCCGCGGCGCTGGAGGACTCGGTCGCCAAGCACATGCGCGCCGATGTGACCGTCGGTTCGTTCCTGTCGGGCGGCATCGACTCCACCGCCATCGCCGCGCTGGCGATCCGGCACAACCCGAATTTGCTGACCTTCACCTCCGCGTTCGAACGCGAGGGGTACTCCGAGGCCGATGTCGCCGCCGAGACCGCGGAGCTGATCGGCGCGAAGCACTACATCCGGATGGTGACGCCCGCCGAGTTCGCCGCGGCTATCCCGGAGATCGTCTGGTACCTCGACGAACCCGTCGCCGACCCCGCCCTGGTGCCGCTGTACTTCGTGGCCAAGGAAGCCCGCAAGCACGTCAAGGTGGTGCTCTCCGGCGAGGG
>NZ_JBHWZY010000811.1:0-3087 GCF_042727815.1 Nocardia sp. NPDC060220 | reverse complement strand
GTCCGGGCCGGGACCGTCCTCGGGTTCCTCGTCGGCCACGCCAGGGGCGTCGTGCGCGCCCGCGGTGAGCGCCGAATACGACGTGCGCCGCCACTGCTGGTCGAGCGCGCGCGTGAACCCCGCGGCCGCCAGCTCGCCGGTCGGTAGCTCGGAGCGCACCCGCCGGGGCGCCACATCCTCGGGACGGTCGACCACGGTCACCGAGATCACCTCCGATGCGGACGCGGCCCATTCGGAAATCCGTTGCGCCGCAGCGGTGTCGGCGGGAATCTCGGCCCGGCGCGGTACCTGCGCCGATCCCGGGCGCCTGCCCAGCATCATCCGGTGCAGCGGCGCGGCGCCGGTGGTCACCGCGGGCGCCCACCACGCGACGATCTGGCACATCGCCCGGGTCAGCGCCACATACAGCAGCCGCAGTTCCTCCCCCGATTCCTCGGCCTCACACCGCAACTGGCGCTCGCCGTACCCGGGCGCCTCCTTGCCGCCGATATCGAGCACCCTGGTGCCGTTGTCGTCGTGGAACAGCAGCGTCGCCGGATACGGATTCTTGGCGCTGTCCCAGGTGAAAGGCAGGTAGACGATCGGAAATTCGAGGCCTTTGCTGGCGTGCACGGTGGCGATCTGCACGGCCGCCGCGTCTCGATCGAGGCGGCGACTGCGGCCGCTGACGCTACCGGTCTCCGGCTCGCGCACACGGTCGGCGAGCCAGCGGGTGAGCGCGGTCAGGCCGAGCCCCTCGGCCAGTGCCACCTCGTCGAGCAGCTGCGCGAGATGGCGCAGGTCGGTGAGTTCGCGTTCGCCGTTGTCCACCGCCAGCAGGCGGGGCGCGAGGTCGGTCTCGGTGGCGAGCTTGTCGAACACGGCGGCGAATCCGGCGCGCGCGAACAAGCGTGCGGCGTCACGCAACTGGGTGGACACCCGGCCGACGAGATCCGCACCGCCCGCGTCGATCTCGGCGGCGCTCACCCCGAGGATCGGTGTGCACGCGGCCAGCCGCACCCGGTCACCACGATGCGGTTGTTCCAGGGCCCGCAGCACCCACAGCCAATCGGTCGCGGCGACGGTCGCGAAGACACTGGTGCCACCGGCGAGGACGGAGGCCACCCCGACCCGGTCCAGCGCCGCGCGCACCACATCGATCTGGGAGCGGGTGCGCACCAGTACCGCGATATCGCCCGGCCCGATCGGCCTGCGCACCCGGCCGTCGCCGACCTCGCGCAGCGATTGATCCCCGCCGCGTACAGGTTTGGCGTCGATGGTGGTACCGGATTCGAGCAGGGTGACGATATCGGCGGCCAGGTCGTCAGCCACCTTGGCCCGCTGCCTGCCCACCGACGGGAACCCCGACCGATTGCGCGGACCGGCCCCGGTCCGTGGGAGCACCCGGAGTCGCAGCGGGGCGATGACGTCCGGCTCACCGTGCAGACGGGTCATCGGCCGCGTTGGCGTGACCGGGTAGACGCTGATCTCGGGATGACCCAATTCCGCACCGCCACACAGGTGGTCGATGGCGCGCAGCAGTCCGGCGTCGCTGCGCCAGTTGCGGGTGAGCTCGCTGCGTCGATCGGCCAGCGCCACGGCGTCGAGGTAGCTGAGCACTTCGGCGCCGCGGAAGGCGTAGATGGCCTGTTTCGGGTCGCCGACCAGGACGAGGGTGGCGTGTTGATGGAAGGCCAGGCGCAAAATGTCCCACTGCAACGGATCGGTGTCCTGGAACTCGTCGACCAGCGCGACCCGGTAGCGCTGCCTGATCCGGGCGCGGGCGCGCGGCCCGTGGTCGGCGTCGGCCAGCACGTCGTGCAGCAGGACCAGCAGATCGTCGAAATCACGCAGTCCCGCACGGCGTTTGCGTCGTTCGGTCTCGGCGCGCACGGCACTCGCGAAGGCGACCCGCTCCCCCGCCGCACCGTCGGTGCGCGGGGCGAGGTCGGCGTGCCGGTCGTGGACCGCCGCCAGTGCCAGGGTATGGGCATCGCGCAGGGTGAACGGGGCGCGGTCGCGGGCGTAGCGGGCCAGATACAGGTCGTCGGCGACGGTGCCGACCAGTTCGTCCACCGATTCGACCAGCCGAGCGCCGGGATCGTGTTCGCCTGCCAGGCCGAGTTCGTCGAGCATCCGCTGGCAGAACGAGTGGGTGGTGGCGATGGTGCCCGCGTCGAAATCGGCCAGGGCGGTGAGCAATCGGTGCCTGCGCAAGCGCACCGTGGCGGGGTCGGTGTCGGCCATCGCGCGGACGAGCTCGTCCTGATGGTGCCGTGCGGTATCGGGTTCGGCCAGGGCGGTCGCCACCGTGACGAAACGGTCCCTGGTGCGTTCGCGCAATTCCTGGGTGGCGGCGCGGCTGAACGTGACGAGGAGCAGTTCGGTGATCGCGATGCCCGCCTCGGCGACATAGCGGACGGCGAGCCCGACGATCGCGTGCGTTTTGCCGGTGCCCGCGCTGGCCTCGAGCACCGTGGTGCCCTGCGGCAGCGGACCGGTGGCATCGAAGGCGGTCGGCGCCGAGACGGTTCCCGTCACGGCTGTCCCTGACTTTCGGCGGCGAGCAGCGGCGCCCACCAGCGGCGCGCGAGGGCACCGAAGTGGGTGCTCTCCGGCTCGCCCGGCCGGCTGGTTTCGGTGGCGAGACCGGCGAATCGGGGTGCGCGGCCCCAGACGTAGCGCAGGTAGCGGTCGGTGTGGTCGCCGAACTTGTCGGGGCCGTTGGGGCCACCGTCGAAGGCGTGTTCGGCGGCGAGCAGGGCGTCGGCGACGCTGTCCCCGCGGAAGCGGCGCTCGGCGTAGGCCGCGGTGGCGGCGGGCGCGCAGGGCAGCGGTTCGCACAGCCCCTCGTCGCGCAACCGGACCAGATCACGCAGGATCGCCAGTGCGGCAGGCGCTTCGGGTGCGGTGATCACCGATCTGGCCACCGGCCTGCTGCGGAATTGCCCCCGCCCCGTGCTGATCGCCTGCCACGAGCGGTCTTCGGTCGCGGCGAGGGCGAGCAGCGACACCCAGGACGCGAGCCGGTGTTTCGGCGCGAGCCGCGAGTAGGTGGTACGCACCAGCGTTTCGCCGCGAACCTCGGGCACGGTGCCCGCGAGGGTG
>NZ_JBHWZY010000810.1:0-3088 GCF_042727815.1 Nocardia sp. NPDC060220 | reverse complement strand
GGGCGACATAGTCGCCCAGCGGTTTTCTGTTGATCTGTTGATCTGTTGATCTCTCGATCAGGCGATCAGACGGCGACGACCGTCGGCACGATCATCGGGCGGCGACGGTAGACGTCGGCGACCCAGCGGCCGACCACCCGGCGCACGCCCTGGGCGATGCGGTGGGTGTCGGTGATGCCCTCACCGGCCAGGCGCAGCAGTTCCGCCTCGACCAGTTCGTTCGCGCCGTCGAGCGCGGTCCGGTCGTCGGAGAAGCCGCGCCCGTTGAGCTCGGGCGTGCTCACCGCCTTGCCGGTGGTCGAGTCGATGACGATGGTGATCGAGATGAACCCACCCTCGCCCAGGACCAGGCGGTCCGACAGGGTCGACTCGCCGACGTCGCCGACCGAGAGGCCGTCGACGTAGACGTGTCCGACCGGCACACGGCCGACGATGGAGGCGATGCCGTCGACCAGGTCGACCACCACGCCGTCCTCGGCCAGCATGACCCGCTCCTCGGGCACACCGGTCGCCACCGCCAGTGCGGCGTTGGCGCGCAGGTGCCGCCATTCGCCGTGCACGGGCATGGCGTTGGTCGGGCGCACCGCGTTGTACAGGTACAGCAGCTCACCGGCGGACGCGTGGCCGGAGACGTGCACCTTCGCGTTCTGCTGGGTGATCACGGTCGCGCCGAGCCGGGCCAGGCCGTTGACCACGGCGAACACCGAGTTCTCGTTGCCGGGGATCAGCGAGGACGCCAGCACCACCAGGTCGTCGGCGCGGATGTTGATCTGGCGGTGCTCGCCGCGCGCCATCCGTGACAGCGCCGAGAGCGGCTCGCCCTGGGAGCCGGTGGAGATCAGCACCAGGCGGTTGCCGGGCAGGTTCGCGGCCTGATCGAGGGTGACCACGACGTTGTCGGGCACGGTGAGGTAGCCGAGGTCCTGCGCGATCTCCATGTTGCGGACCATCGAGCGGCCGACGAAGCAGACCTTGCGGTTGTACTTCTGCGCGACGTCGACGACCTGCTGGATGCGGTGCACGTGGCTGGCGAACGACGCCACGATGACGCGGTTGGTGGCCTTGCCGATGACGTTGTCGAGCACGCCACCGATCTCGCGCTCGGGGGTGACGAAACCGGGAACCTCGGCGTTGGTGGAGTCGACCAGGAACAGGTCGACACCTTCGTCGCCGAGGCGGGAGAAACCGGCCAGGTCGGTGAGGCGGCCATCGAGGGGCAGCTGGTCGAGCTTGATGTCGCCGGTGTGCAGGACCACGCCGGCACCGGTGCGGATGGCCACAGCCAGCGCGTCGGGAATCGAGTGGTTGACCGCGAAGTACTCGAGCTCGAACGGGCCGTGCACCGTGGTCTCGCCCTCGGCGACCTCGCGCAGCTTGGGCTGCAACCGGTGCTCGCGCGCCTTGGCCGCGACCAGCGCGAGGGTGAACTTGGCGCCGATCACCGGGATGTCCTGGCGCAGGCGCAGCAGGAACGGCACGGCACCGATGTGGTCCTCGTGGCCGTGGGTGAGCACGATGGCCTCGACGTCGGCCATCCGGTTTTCGATGGGCCCGAAGTCCGGCAGGATCAGGTCGACACCGGGCTGCTGGTCCTCGGGGAACAGCACACCGCAGTCGACGATCAGCAGCTTGCCGCCGTATTCGAACACGGTCATGTTGCGGCCGATTTCGCCGATGCCGCCCAGGGCGAACAGGCGCAAGCCGTTCTTCACCAGCTTCGGCGGCGGGCCCAGCTTGTCGTGGGCCGCCTTCTCGCGCGGCTCGGCGACCGGCGCGGAACCTCGACCGCGTCCACCGCCCTGCCTGCCACGGCCACCACCGCGGGACTGCTCGGCGGCGGGCTTGCTCTTGGCCTCGGCCTGCTTGCCCTTGGCTTCGGTAGCCGGCTTGGTCCTCGCGCGCCGCGGCGCGGTCTTCTTCGCGGTCACTTGTTCTTCGGCGACGCTGAGCAGGTCGGTGCCCACCTCGGCGCTACCGGCCAGGTTCGCTTCCGCGGTGACCTCGGCGATCGGTTCGGCGATCGCCGGTTCCTTCGCCGCGGGGGCTTCCTCGGGCGCGACCACCTTCTTCACCGCGGCCTGCGCGGTCTCCACCGGCGTCGGCTCCGGCGCACCGGCGGCACGCGATGCCGAACGGCGGCGGGGCTTACGGGCTACGGGTTCGGTCATGCCGACACCCCCGCGGCCTGCAGGTCCAGCGCCAGCTCCTCGAGCTGTGCCTGCGTCGGCATCAGCTGGGGCAACCGGGGCTCACCTACGTCGATGCCGAGCAATCGGAGTCCTCCCTTACACATCGCCACACCTCCCAGGCGGGTCATGGCCGCGTACAGCGGCAGTAGTGTCGCGTTGATCTCTCGCGCCCTGGCCACGTCACCGATGGTGTAGGCGTGGTGGATCTCGCGCAGTCGCTCCGGCACGAGGTGTCCGATGACGCTGATGAACCCGACCGCACCGACCGAGAGCCAGGGGAGATTCAGTCCGTCGTCACCGGAGTAGAAATCCAGATCGGTGGTCGCGATGAGATCGGCTCCGGAGACGAGATCGCCCTTGGCATCCTTCACCGCGACGATGTTGGGATGCTCGGCAAGGCGCCGGATCGTGTCGATGGCGATAGGCACCACCGACCTCGGTGGAATGTCGTAGAGCGTGATCGGCAGCGCGGTGGCGTCGGCGACCGCGGTGAAATGCGCGATCAGGCCCTCCTGTGTGGGCCGCGAGTAATACGGGGTCACCACGAGCAGACCGTGTGCGCCCGCGTTCTCCGCGGCACGCGCCAGTTCGATCGAGTGCGCGGTGTCGTAGGTACCCGCGCCCGCGACCACGGTGGCCCGGTCGCCGACGCCGTCGACGACCGCCCGCAGCAGATCATGCTTCTCGGTTTCGGTCGTGGTCGGCGATTCGCCGGTGGTACCCGAGATGATCAGCAGGTCGACCCCACGGTCGACCAGGTGTGCCGCCAGTGCGACACCGGCATCGACGTCGAGCTTGCCCGCAGCGCTGAAGGGGGTCACCATCGCGACACCGACCGTGCCGGACGCGCGCAGCTCCGTTGGCGTCGATTCACCGTTCGTCATGGTCAGAAAGGCTAC
>NZ_JBHWZY010000809.1:0-3101 GCF_042727815.1 Nocardia sp. NPDC060220 | reverse complement strand
AGTTCATGGCCTGTGCGCGCGGGTCGGTTCGTGTGGCCCTCGGACGTGACGTGCGCCCGTTCGGCACATTCTCGCGGCGGTCACGCCTCCGCCCGTGCACCGTGTTTGCTGGGCGTGGCTGTTGCCGCAAACTGCCCGCAGGCCATGGGCGTTCATCTGTCTACGGTGACAAACAGGTGCGGTGTGCCGTCAGCGCACGCGGACCTTGAGGTGGTGGGCCGGCAAGCGGTCAGCATGAGCATCAGCTGTTGGGCGTGATCGCGTGGTCGAGTTACCGCGAACGGCACGCGCGTCGATTCGAAATGGGCGCCGTCGATTTCGTGCCTGATCAGCCAACTATCTGACGCTTCCCGGCCCGGGAGTGGAGACGGCTGGCCGTGTCGGTGGTGTGTGGGTTCGGCAGTCGATGCTTCCGTCGGCTCGGTCGTGGCGGGTGCCGTGTCGGTTTGCCGTGGGGCCGTTGCCGCGATCGTATGATGACCCGACTTACTCACTTGCCCCGTCCATCGTTGGAGAGACCTGAATGTCAAACATGAAGTGGCGCGTGTTCGGTACGTCGGTGCTGATAGCGAGTGCCACGGCCATGATCTCATCAGGGCCTGCGATGGCGGAGCCGCAGGGCTGCACACTGGACCGATCGTGGGGCGGAGCGAGTGCCCATTGTGGAGGCGATGGGACCTATATTCTGGAGGTCGACTGTTTCGGCGTGAGCGTGTCCGGTGGGCAGCCGTTCGGGCCGTACTACAAGTCAGTCGTCGGTCATACAGATCCGACTTTGGACCCGATCTTCAACTACCCGCAGCGGAACTGCATGAACCCTTTGACGCTCGGGCAGGTCGGTATTGCTACCGATGCGCGTATTACGTTGGTGCCCACTCGGCCCGCTCCGTCGAACGCTTACGAATAGTGATCAGCGTGGAACCTGGGTTTGCGTCACAACGTTTCGGCGTTCACAGAGGTAATCTTTTCGAGCACCCGGAGACGGGGGCAAGAACGGGCTGTGGCGCAGCTTGGTAGCGCACCTGACTGGGGGTCAGGTGGTCGCAGGTTCAAATCCTGTCAGCCCGACAGTGAAAACCCCCTCTGACCTGGGTCGGAGGGGGTTTTCTTGTGTCCCGAGATTTGATGTGGTTTGGCCGAATCCCACAGAAACCCCAGTGACATGACAGACTGACGGCAGGCGGCGTCGAGTTCTTCGGCGCTCGACCGGTATCGGCTGCGGTGAAGATCGACCCGCATCGCCTTGGTCAGCGCGCGTTCCGCGACGAAACACATCAGATTTCCCCTCCCCTGGTTCGCCTCCGTCACTGGCCGTGTTGAGCCCACCGAGCCGTGCCCTGCCGACTGCCAGACACCCCCGAGCCTTCGATCGGCAAGAGAATGGAGTGAAAGTCCATGGTTACCAACATAATTACCACCGGCGCCGAGCGAACGATCATCGAGAACACACTCGATCGCAACCGTGAAGCGCTCATCGCGACCGCACGCGGGTTGTCCGACGCCGACGCTCGGCGACGGCTTGTCGCGTCGCTGACGACACCGATTTCCTTGATCAAACATGGGGCCGCCGCGGAGCGGATCTGGTTCCAGCGGTTCTGGGCGGGGCTCGACGAAGCCGAATGCGACGGGTACTCGAAACGCGACGAGGGCACGTTCGCTGTGGCCGACGACGAGTCGCTGGCCGATGTCATCGCGGAGTTCGAGCGTGCGAGCAGCCGATCACGGGCGATCGCCGCCCGGTTCGACCTGGACGACACCAAGCACAATCCCCGTGAGGGGACTGTCAGCATGCGGTGGACTCTGCTCGCCATGATCGAGGAATTCGCCCGCCACGCAGGGCACGGCGACATCTTGCGCGAGCAGATCGATCAGACCGCGACACTCTGAGAACAGCAAATATCGCTCGCCAGGCTAACTATTGGTTACTTTGCTGAGTGTGCGGACAACTCCAGACGACTCCAGGTTGCTCGATTCACCCGCCGATTCGGTCGCCTCCGCGACGACGGTCGGGCAGTCCTATCGAACCGGCGACTGCTATGTCGTCGGGCGCGAGAAGATCCGGGAGTTCGCCCGTGCGGTTCAGGATGATCATCCCGCTCACCGCTGCGAGCAAGCGGCTGAAGACCACGGTTACGGTGGCCTGGTCGCGCCGTTGACTTTCGTCTCGATCCCCGCGTTTCTGGCCCAGATCGAGATGTTCGATCGCGTGGCCGAAGGTTATGACCTGAGCCAGATCATGCAGACCGACCACGGCCTCATCGTCAACAGACCGATCCTCGCGGGCGATTCGTTGCGCTTCGAGGTCGGACTCGAATCGCGCCGTAAGGCGTTCGGGGGCGACATCTTCGGCTTCAAGTGTGCGGTCACCGACCAGTACGGCAAGGAAGTCGTCACCACCCGCACGTCCTTCGTCGGCCGGCGGGAGGTGAATTTCGCCGCCGCGCGAATATGCGACCGACTGCTGATGCAGAACTTCCGTCATGGCTCGTCGATTCCGCGACAACACCACACAGCCGAGCGTGCCGCGCCACCGCGCCCGGCACCGACCGCGGACCCGGGCCGGAATATGGTGCCGTTCAGCACCGTCGCTGTCGGCGACGAGCTCCCGCCCAGGATCGTGGCTGTGACGCTGGGCGACCTGGTCAACTACGCGGGCGTGGCCGGCGACCCGAACCCCATCCACTGGAGCAAGGAGGCGGCAGCGTCGGTGAACCTGGAATCGCCTGTCGCACAGGGCATGCTGATGATCGGGATCGGCGCAGGATACGTGACCTCATGGGCGGGCGGTCCCGGTGTGGTGACCGAATACGCGGTGCGATTGACCAGCCCGGTCTACGTCTGCGACAGCGGAGCGATTGTCGAATACACCGGCAGAGTGAAGGCGGTCGACGCAGACCGCAAGACCGCGACGATCGCGGTCACCGCCACACAGGACGGCAGGAAGATCTTCGGACGAGCGGTTGCGGTGATCCAGTGCGCGGACCGCTAGGTCAATCGTCGAGGCAAATGGCGAGCAATCTGTCACTGACACGGAGACGCTCGGCCATCGCGACGAGGATGTCCATGGCCTCACTCGACAAGCCGACAGCACGCAGCAGCAG
>NZ_JBHWZY010000808.1:0-3104 GCF_042727815.1 Nocardia sp. NPDC060220 | reverse complement strand
CGATGTCGGCGGCATCGTGGAGTTTCAGCTCGACGGCGAGACCATCCCGCGGTCGTTGCGCCTGTCGGTGCCCGGCAGGCACATGGCCCTCAACGCGCTGGCCGCGCTGCTCGCCGCCCGCGCCAGCGGCGCCGACATCGACGAGATCGTGCAGGGTCTGGAGGGATTCGGCGGCGTGCATCGCCGGTTCCAGTTCACCGGCCGGGAGAACGGGGTGCGCGTCTTCGACGATTACGCCCATCACCCCACCGAGGTCCGTGCGGTGCTGGAGGCCGCCGCGCAACTGGTCGCCCAGGAAGCGCGGGACGGCGCTCGCCTGCAGCGTGGCCGGGTGATCGTGGTGTTCCAGCCGCATCTGTACAGCCGCACCGCCACTTTCGCCACGGAGTTCGGCACCGCGTTGAGCCTGGCCGACGAGGTGGTCGTTCTCGACGTCTACGGCGCGAGGGAAGACCCGTTGCCCGGCGTCAACGGCGCGCTGGTCGCCCAGTCGGTGACCACACCCGTGCACTACCAGCCGGATATGTCCAAGGTCGGCAAGCAAGTCGCCGCGCTGGCGGGCGACGGTGACGTCGTGATCACCATGGGCGCGGGCGATGTGACGATGCTCGGCAGCCAGATCCTCGACGGCCTGCGGGCCAGGCCGCAGCAGGGCGGCCGGTGAGATTGCCGATGCCCGCCGCGCGCGGGTGGCACGGCTACCGTCTCTGGACGGTGGTCGGGGTGGTCGTGGTGAGCCTGCTGGTGGTGCTGGCCTGGTTCACACCGGCGTTGTCGGTGCGCACGGTGCGCGTCGACGGGCTGTCGGCGGTACCGGAGGCCGACGTGCGTGGTCGGCTCGAAATTCCGGACGGGCGTTCGATGTTACGGATCGATACCACCGCGATCGCCCAGCGCGTCGCCGCGATCCCGAAGGTGCGTTCGGTCCGGGTGCAGCGTAAATTCCCCTCGACAGTGCTGGTCACCGTCGTGGAGCGAACACCGGTGGTGTACTTCGACGCGCCGGACGGCGCCCATCTGGTCGACGCCGAGAGCGTCGAATTCGCGATCGAGCCCGAATCACCCATCGGAGTCCCGAAACTGCTCACCGAGGGCTCGTTCACCGGGCCCGCGGCGGCCAGGGCCGCGGTGGATGTGCTGGTCACCCTGCCACCCGCCTTGTCGGTGCAGGTGGGCGAGGTTGTCGCACGGTCGATTTCGGACGTCTCGCTGAGCCTTCGCGATGGCAGGAAGGTAGTGTGGGGCGGCACGGGCGACGGTGAGCGCAAAGCTGCTGTCGTGTTGCCACTACTGACCCGTGAGGGGACCGTGTTCGACGTTTCGAGTCCGAATCTGGTCACGGTAAAGTGAGCGACATTCTTTGTGGCACAAGATTCTGGCTCTCATCTCGGCGCGCCTGCGCCGGGATCGCAGTGGCTGCGAATAGCGTTCCGCAGCAGTCGGATACTTGACATAACGCCAACCCTATGGTTGAGGTTGAGGGTTTAAGATCGAAGGAAGGCGAGAGCCCATGACGCCCCCGCACAACTACCTTGCAGTGATCAAGGTCGTCGGTATCGGCGGCGGCGGCGTGAACGCCGTCAACCGAATGATCGAACAGGGACTCAAGGGAGTCGAGTTCATCGCGGTCAATACCGACGCGCAAGCCCTGCTGATGAGCGATGCCGACGTCAAACTCGATGTCGGTCGTGAGCTCACCCGAGGCCTCGGTGCCGGAGCCGATCCGGAAGTCGGCCGCAAGGCCGCAGAGGACCACAAGGACGAGATCGAAGAGGTGCTCAAGGGCGCCGACATGGTCTTCGTCACGGCGGGCGAGGGTGGTGGCACCGGTACCGGTGGCGCCCCCGTCGTCGCCAGCATCGCCCGCAAGTTGGGCGCCCTGACTATAGGGGTCGTCACCCGGCCGTTCTCCTTCGAAGGAAAACGGCGCGGGAACCAGGCCGAGGTAGGGATCAACCTGCTTCGCGAGTCGTGCGACACCCTCATCGTCATTCCGAACGACCGGCTGCTGCAGCTGGGCGACGCCGCGGTGAGTCTGATGGACGCCTTCCGCTCCGCGGATGAGGTGCTACTCAACGGTGTTCAGGGTATTACCGACCTGATCACCACCCCGGGCCTGATCAACGTCGACTTCGCCGACGTCAAGAGCGTGATGTCGGGTGCCGGATCGGCACTCATGGGCATCGGCTCGGCGCGGGGCGAGGGTCGTTCGGTGAAGGCGGCCGAGACGGCGATCAACTCGCCGTTGCTCGAAGCCTCCATGGACGGCGCGCACGGCGTGCTGCTCTCGATCGCGGGCGGTTCCGACCTCGGGCTGTTCGAGATCAACGAGGCGGCCTCGCTGGTGCAGGAGGCGGCCCACATCGAGGCCAACATCATCTTCGGTACGGTCATCGACGATTCGCTCGGCGACGAGGTGCGAGTCACCGTCATCGCCGCGGGATTCGACGGTGGCGGCCCGTGTCGGCGGAGTTCGGAGCCCAGCGCGGTCACGACCAGCCGGACCGGGGTGAACCCCATCGGTTCCGGCCGCGCGGGCGAGATCGGCCAGGGACGTCCGTCGGAGGCGCCGTCGCGTCCCACCGAGCCCGCCACGGCCGGGGTGTCCGGTGGCCGGGCCGCCGCGCCGAACTACCGCGATACCGAGCGGTACCGGGAGTCGGAGCGTCAGCGGGTCACCGAGCGCGCGATGAACCAGGTCAACAACCCGGAAGTGCGCGAAGGTGACGACGACGACGAGATCAACGTCCCGGACTTCATGCGTCGATAAGGGTTCGCAGACACGAAAAGCGCCCGAACTCCTGTCGAGTTCGGGCGCTTTCGCGTGCTGGGTGGGGATCAGCCCTTGGCGCTGCCGAGGCAGTAAGTGATCTTCGGATCATTGACCACGAGCACCTGGTCGGCGTCCTCGCCGCACAGCTGCTCGTCGACCTGACCGTCGACGCGGGTGACGACCTTGAAGCTGGCATCGGACGCGGTGCACGGCACGAACTTGTAGCAGGACATCATGCCCTCGTTGTAGCAGCTGCCCTCCTTGAAGTTCGGGGCCAGACAGAGGAACGCGACCGTGCCGCCGCTGCCGAAGGTCTCCTCGTAGGAGGTGT
>NZ_JBHWZY010000807.1:0-3121 GCF_042727815.1 Nocardia sp. NPDC060220 | reverse complement strand
GGCCCTCGGCGCCCATCATCCGGATGTAGGCCCAGGTGATCGGCAGGATCGACGCGGAACCGTAGTTCGCCGCCGACACCGCGTGCGAACCGGCTTCGAGCGGGTCACCCGGCAGGTACTGCGCCAGGTGCGCACCCACCGCGACCGGGCCGACGCCGGGGCCGCCGCCGCCGTGCGGGATGCAGAAGGTCTTGTGCAGGTTCAGGTGGCTCACGTCGCCGCCGAACCGGCCCGGACGGGCAAGGCCGACAAGGGCATTGAGGTTCGCGCCGTCGACGTACACCTGGCCGCCGGCATCGTGCACGAGCGCGCACAACTCGGCGACTTCGTGCTCGTAGACGCCGTGGGTGGACGGGTAGGTGATCATGATGCAGGCCAGCCGGTCGGCGTGGTCGGCGATCTTGGCACGCAGGTCGTCGAGGTCGACGTCACCGTTCGCACGGCACTTGACCACCTCGACGCGCATGCCGACCATGGCCGCCGAGGCGGCGTTGGTCCCGTGCGCGCTGGACGGGATGAGGCAGGTGTCGCGGTGGTCGTCACCGCGATCGAGGTGGTAGCGGCGGATCGCGAGCAAGCCCGCGTACTCGCCCTGACTGCCGGCATTGGGCTGCAGGCTCACCGCGTCGTAGCCGGTGATCTCGGCCAGCCACCGCTCGAGGTCGGCGATCAGTGTGCGGATGCCGGGGGTGTCCTCGGTGGGTGCGAAGGGGTGCAGGCGGGCGAAGCCGGGCCAGGTGATGGGCTCCATCTCCGCGGTCGCGTTGAGCTTCATCGTGCACGAACCGAGCGGAATCATGCTGCGGTCCAAGGCGATGTCCTTGTCCGAGAGCGCGCGCAAATAGCGCAACATGGCGGTCTCGGTGTGGTGGCGGGTGAACGCCGGGTGGGTCAGGTAGTCCGAGGTGCGGGTCTCGATCGCGGCGGGCTCGGCGCCCGCGCCCGCGTCGGGAGTCAGTGCGGTGCCGAAGGATTCGACGACGGCCGCGACATGCGCGTCGGTGGTGGCCTCGTCGCAGGCGATGGCGACGTGGTCGGCGTCGACCAGGCGCAGGTTGATGCCCTTCGACTTCGCCTTGGCGACAACCGCTTCCGCGCCGCCGGGCACGTGGGCGAGCACGGTGTCGAAGAAGGCACTGTGCACCACGGCCCCACCGAGGCCGGTCGCGACGGCAGCGGCGTGCTGGTGCACCCGGCGCGCGATGGCGCGCAGGCCGTTGGCACCGTGGTAGCTCGCGTACATCGCGGCGACGATGGCCAGCAGCACCTGGGCGGTACAGATGTTCGAGGTGGCCTTCTCGCGGCGGATGTGCTGCTCACGGGTCTGCAGCGCCAGACGGTAGGCGGGCGCGCCGTCGGCGTCGACGGACACGCCGACCAGGCGACCGGGCAACTGACGGGCGAAGGCGGTGCGCACGGCGAGGTAACCGGCATGCGGGCCGCCGAAGCCCATCGGCACGCCGAAGCGCTGGGTGGTACCGAAGCACACGTCGGCACCCTGTTCACCGGGCGGGGTGCTCAACGTCATCGCGAGCAGATCGGCGCCGGCGGCGACCAGTGCGCCGCGCTCGTGGGCGGCGGCGAACAGCGAGGTCCAGTCGACGATGTGGCCCGAGGCGCCCGGGGTCTGCACGATCACGCCGAAGAACTCGCCCTCCGGCAGCTCCCCGGTCGACAGGTCGGCCTCGATGATCTCGATGCCGAGCGGCTCGGCCCTGGTGCCGATGATGGTCTTGGTCTGCGGGAACAGATCGGCGTCGATCAGCAGCCGGTTCGACTTGGACTTGCCCGCGCGGCGCAGCAGCGTCATCGCCTCGGCCGCGGCGGTGGCCTCGTCGAGCATGGAAGCATTGGCGACGTCCATGCCGGTCAGATCCGACACCATGGTCTGGAAGTTGAGCAGCGCCTCGAGCCTGCCCTGGCTGATCTCGGGCTGGTACGGGGTGTAGGCGGTGTACCAGGCGGGGTTTTCGAGCAGATTGCGCACCAGCACCGGCGGGGTGAGGGTGTCGTAGTAGCCCAGACCGATCATCGAGGTGGCGACGGTGTTCGCCTGCGCCAGCGTGGCCAGTTCCTCGAGCACCTCGTGCTCGGAGGCGGGCGCGGGCAACGCGCCGAGGCCGGACTCGTCGAGGATCGTGGCGGGCAACGCCGTGGTCGCGAGCGCGTCGAGGGACTCGACGCCGATGGTCGCGAGGATCCGGGCGAGTTCGCCGGAATCGGGTCCGATGTGGCGGTCGGCGAACGAACGGGTCACGGCAGCTCCAGGTCGGGCGGGTCGACCTCATGGTCGACGGGTACCAGCCCTCCCCCTCTGTCTGTGCGCCTGAGAGATTCGGAAACCCGGCCCCCGAAACGGGAAGACCGTGCCCCTTTCCCCGTGGGCGGGCAGCCGGATGCCACCGCTTTCCAGAGGCGTCGAATCACCGTGCGGTCCCTGTTGCCTGAGAGATTGACGGGGAGGTGCTGCTCCTTCGGCGCCCCGATTCTCACGAACCGAGGACTCTCCCGCACGGCGGCGACGCACCACCGATTCTAGATGCAGCGAACCCCCGGTCGCGCCACCAGGGGCCCGCCGGGGGTGTAGTGCTGATCACTGTCGCGCCTCTCCGCGCCTTCGGGCCGGACTCAGGTGCGGGGCCGGGCGGCAAACGCGGCCGAGTGGAGACGAGACGGCCGGTCGGCACGACTAACCGGTTTTCCGGTTCTCCCTCACCTTGCGTCGAAAAGAGAGCTCGTCTTCGGGGCGGTCGGTAATGGCGGTGGCTCGTTCTGCCGGGAAGTCCGCGATCGCGCCGGTCAGCTCACGCATGGCGCCACCGACGGCGATCCCGAAGACTCCCTGGCCGCCCTGCAGTAAATCGACTACTTCCTCGGGTGAGGTGCACTCGTACACTGAGGTGCCGTCGGAGAACAGGGTGATCCCGGCCAGATCGCCCACGCCACGACTGCGCAGGTGATCGACGGCGATCCGGATGTTCTGTAAAGAGATGCCCGCGTCCAGCAGCCGCTTCACGATCTTGAGGACAAGGATGTCCTTGAACGAGTACAGCCGCTGGCTGCCCGATCCCGCCGCACCACGGATCGACGGCACGACCAGCCCGGTCCGGGCCCAGTAGTC
>NZ_JBHWZY010000806.1:2742-3124 GCF_042727815.1 Nocardia sp. NPDC060220 | reverse complement strand
TGATCCTCGGATCCTTACGCCGCCCGAGCAGCGCGACGTTCATACCGTCAGCCGCCAGCCGTCGCGCGGTGGCGGCCCCGATACCGCTGGATGCTCCGGTGACGACAGCGACTCGGCCTTCGATGTTGTTGTGTGTCATGGCCACAACGTTCGTCTCGGTCCTCGCCGCGTGCCAGGTCGCAAACTTCCTGGTAGTGCGAGGGCCACCCAGCCGCCGCGAGGTCGGCATACCCTCGAAAACATGGATACCGACAACCGTCTCGGTGCGTTCCTGCGGGCCCGGCGCCAGCAGGTGGCCCCCGAAGAGTTCGGGATGGCCGGTGGCGGTCAGCGCCGCGTGACCGGACTCCGGCGCGAGGAAGTGGCCATGTTGGCCGGGATG
>NZ_JBHWZY010000806.1:0-2732 GCF_042727815.1 Nocardia sp. NPDC060220 | reverse complement strand
CGATTACTACATCCGGCTCGAACAGGGCCGCGACAAGCACCCGTCCGATCAGATCGTGGCGGCGTTGGCCCGGGTGTTCTCGCTCGACGACGACGGCATCGCGCACCTCCGGGAATTGGCGCGCCCGGCACCGCGACGCAGTCGTGCACCGCGGCGACCGGAACGGGTCACGCCGAGCCTGCTGCGCCTGATGCGCACCTGGTCGGACACCCCGGCGCTGGTACTCGGCCGGTACATGGATGTTCTGGCCGCGACGCCGTCGGCCATCGCGCTGAACTCGTGTTCGGCGCCGGGTGTCAATCAGGTCAGGATGGTGTTCCTCGACCCCGAGGCCCGCAACGTTTTTCCGGATTGGCCGAGAATCGCCGCGGAGACCGTGGCCGGTCTGCGGGTCGGCGCGGGCACCGATCTCGACGACCCACGTCTGACCGAGCTGGTGGGCGAACTGTCGTTGAAGAGCGAAGAATTCCGCCGCCTCTGGGCCAAGCACGATGTCCGCGCGAAAACCGCCGGCGAGAAACGTTTCGTCCATCCGCTGGTCGGTGAGCTCGGCTTGTCGTACGAGACCTTCACGGTCAACGGGGCGCCGGGCCAGACACTTGTCGTCTACCACGCCGAGCCGGGTTCTGATTCCGCGCAGTCACTGGCCCTGCTCGCGGGCCTGCCCGTCGACGCCGCGCCCGCGAGCTCGCCGGCGCGCTGACCCCTCGGCAGCGCCACCTCGACTACAGGCTGAAGGCGATCGCTCGCAGGATCAGGACGGCGATGAACACGGCGGTGAAGGCCAGGTCCAGGGAGAAGTCACCGATCCGGATCGGCTTGAGCACCTTGCGTACCGGGGCGATCACCGGTTCGGTCGCGGCGTGGGTCACCTCCCTGGCTTTGCGGGCCCACTGGGGACCGTTGCCCAGCGCATCGATCCAGTCCACCACCATGCGGGCGATCAGCAGCACCAGAAAGACTGTCAGCGCGTAGCCGACCAGGGTTCCCACAAGACTCATGACGCACTCCCTCGCGGAGGCCTCAGAGGACCTCTTACTGCTCTCAACGTGCCCGACATTGCCAAGGTGTCCACCACCCGGTTGTTCTCAGTCGATTATCAGGCCCGCGGCCACGTTCTTCGTGGTGATCGCGGGCGCGGCGTGGTGGCGTCCGAGCGGTAATAGCGAGCGGCGACGCCTACTCTCCGTGGCGGGCGTCCGTAGGCTCGTAGCGACTGGTGAAGTCGAGAATGCGGGCAGTCACCGGCTTCGGGATCTCGTGGAACAGGCCGTGCCCGGCCCCGCGGAAGATCTCGACTTCACAGGTGGGCACGTTGTCGCGCAGGCGTTGTTCGGCAAGTTGCGAGTCGACCACCAACGACTCCGACCCGAGCAGTACCAGCGTCGGCATGGTGATCGTGGCCAGACGCTCGTCGGTGAACATCTTCGGGTAGCCGATCGAGGGTGCGTATCCCAGCGCTGCCTTCACCCCGTCGAATTCCGCGTCGGTCAAGGTGACGCCGGGGTTGAGCCGCGCGTTCATCGCACGCAGGTTCTTGTCCGTGGGCCGGGCACCGACCCGGATCATCGTCCACAGCAGGCTCCACTTGATCTTCGTCAGCGTGCCGCCCGGCTCGAGCACGGTCAGGCTCGCCAGGCGGCGCTGCGTAGTGGTGGCGATCGCCATCGCCTGCCACCCGCCCTGCGAGTAACCGACCAGGTGGACCTGGTCGACGCCGAGCCCGTCGAGAACCTCGCCGAGCCAGGTACCGAAGCCGTTTTCGTCGATCGGTGCGGTCTGCACGCTCAGGCCGGGAGCGCCGATCATTTCGGGCATGTAGACGACGCGGTCACGAGCGAAATCCTCGATGACGTGGTTCCAGGACAGGCTGTTGGCGCCGAGTGAGTGCATGAGCACGATCGGGACACCCTCTCCCGCACCAGATTTACGGACACGAGTGGAACCGAAAGAAGTGGAGACCTCGAGCAGGGTCGACGGCACCGTCCACTGCTTTTCCAGTTCTCGATAGGTCCGCAAGTACTCCTCGCGCGCCTTGTCGTTCTTGAATCGCCCGATCTTGGCCATGACCACCCCTGTTTCTCGTTGGTGATATCACCGTACCACATAAATGGTATGGGCGTACCATGAAAATCCGCCAGGATAGTAGGAGGAGCGATGCCACGTTTGGCCGACCACGAAGAACGGCGCAGATCGATCACCGGTGCTGCTCGACGGGTCATCGCCCGGGGCGGACTGGAAGCCGCGACCTTCCAGTCCGTGGCCGCCGAAGCCG
This sequence comes from Nocardia sp. NPDC060220, assembly GCF_042727815.1. Classification (NCBI taxonomy): domain Bacteria; kingdom Bacillati; phylum Actinomycetota; class Actinomycetes; order Mycobacteriales; family Nocardiaceae; genus Nocardia; species Nocardia sp. NPDC060220. The sequence continues at coordinate 457 of NZ_JBHWZY010000806.1, read as the reverse complement.
GGGTCTCGGTGCGGTCGGTGCAGTACTACTTCGGCACCAAACGGGAGTTCCTGCTCGCCACGCACCGTGCTGTCGTCGAGGATTCCGGCGCCCGGATGGCACAGGGATTCGCGGCTCTCGGACCGGACGCCGGTCCCCGCGATATCGTGCGCACGATCCTGATCTCGGTCCTGCCTCTCGACGAGGCAAGTCGGCGCGACGCCGTCATTCTCGGCATCTTCCACGCCGCGACGCTCACCGGCCCCGACGTCGAATCCGCCGATACCGCGGGCGCCCCGAACTACATCATCGACGCGGTCGCGGGACAACTACGGCAGCTGCGCGGTCCTGACGCCGACGAGAAGACGCTCATCGCCGATGCCGAGGTGATCCTGCTCGCCGTCGGCGGGCTGACGCAAGGGTCGCGAGGGGTCTCCCCGTCGTCGGGGCGGAGCAGGACCACGGCGGCCGCGACGGC
>NZ_JBHWZY010000805.1:0-3128 GCF_042727815.1 Nocardia sp. NPDC060220 | reverse complement strand
TTAAACGACCCCGCCCTCGCCCACCCCCCCGGGTTTTGGTTGGGCGGGCACCGCGGCGGTTGTCGCCCTCCCCCGGGTCTACCCCCCACCCGGCAAGCGCGTCGGCGATCGACCGGTGTTCAGTTCTGTTCGGCCCGCAGGTATTCCAGCTGTGCCTGCACGGAACTGCGCGCGGCGGGCCACAGCCGTTTGTCCACGTCGGCGTACACCTTGCGGACCACCGCGAGAGCGCCCGCGCCGGGACCCAGTTCGACCAGCGCGGCCCGCACCTGGTCGAGCCGCTCACGCCGGTGGTCGAGGTAGTACTGCGCCACCGGCGCAGCATCGGGGTGGTCGGGCCCGTGCGCGGGCAGCAATGCCTTACCCGCGCCCAGCTCACGCAGCTTTTCCAGCGACGCGAGGAAGTTCGCCAGCGCGCCCGGCGCGGATTCGAGCACCGTGGTGCCGCGGCCGAGGACCGTGTCACCGGTGAGCACCGCGTCGTCGAGCAGCAGGCTCACCGAATCGGTGGTGTGTCCCGGCGTACCGAGCACCGTGATCCGCAGGCCGGCGGCCTCGATCACCTCGCCGTCCACCAGCGGCACGACCGCGCCACGCAGATACGCCGGGTCCACCGATCGCACCGGCGTCCCGGTGGCTTTCACCAGGTGATCGATGCCGCCGGTGTGATCGTGGTGGTGATGGGTGATCAGCGTCAACGCGATCCGGCCGCCGGTGGCCTCGACGATGTCGGCGGTGTGTTTCTTGTCCTTCGGTCCCGGATCGACGACCACGTAGGAATCGCTGTCCGGGCCACGCAGCAGCCAGGTGTTGGTGCCGTCGAGCGTCATTTGATTGGGGTTGTCGGCCAGTAGTACCGATGCCGTCGCAGTGACCGGCCTGACCTGGCTGTACGCGGGATGTTCCAGTGCCATGACGGCTGCCTATCCGACCTCGACGATCAATTCCACCTCGACGGGCGTGTTCTTGGGCAGTTCCGAGACGCCGACGGCCGAGCGCGCGTGCACGCCCGCCTCGCCGAACACCTCACCGAGGAACTCCGACGCACCGTTGATCACGATCGGCTGATCGCTGAATCCGGGCGCCGAGGCGACGAATCCGACGACCTTCACGATCCGCACCACCTGGTCGAGCCCGACCAGGTCGTGCACGGCCGCGAGCGCGTTCAACGCGCACAGCCGGGCGGCCTCCTTGGCCTGCTCCACATCCACCTCGGCCCCGACCTTGCCGACCGCCGACAATTCACCGTCGACGAAGGGCAGCTGGCCGGAGGTGTACACCAGCGAACCGGTGCGCACGGCGGGAATGTAGGCCGCGACAGGAGCGGCGACCGGCGGCAGCGTGACACCGAGCCGGTCGAGCGCGTCCTTCCACGCGGTGGCCACGGCTACTTCTGCCGCTTCAGGTAGGCGACGTGCTGTTCGCCGGTCGGTCCGGGCAGCACCGAGACCAGCTCCCAGCCGTCGGACCCCCACTGGTCGAGGATCTGCTTGGTCGCGTGCGTCAACAGCGGCACGGTCGCGTACTCCCACAGGGTGACTTCACTCATGGTGTGAGTTTAGGGCTCACCCCGAACGCCTGGGCGAAACGGGTTATAGGCTCGGCGGCGTGGGAGCACCAACAGCAGAGCCGGTTTCGTCGGTTCCCGAACCGTCGACCGGATGGCCACAGCGCGCGGCCAAGGCCCGCTTGCACTACGTGACCGGCAAGGGAGGCACCGGCAAGTCGACCGTTTCGGCCGCACTCGCACTCGCGCTCGCCGCAGGGGGACGCAAAGTGCTGCTGGTCGAGGTCGAGAGTCGCCAGTCCATCGCGCAGTTGTTCGATCGGCCACCGTTGCCGCCCACCGAGACCCATATCGCCAGCGCCGACGGCGGTGGCGAGGTGACGGCACTGGCACTGGACATCGAGTACGCGTTCCTCGAATACCTCGACATGTTCTACAACCTCGGCTTCGCGGGGCGGGCGATGCGCCGGATGGGCGCCATCGAGTTCGTCACCACGATCGCGCCCGGTCTGCGCGACGTGATCCTCACCGGCAAGATCAAAGAGTGTGTGGTCAGGGTCGGCAAGGACGGCAGGCCCGCCTATGACGACATCGTCGTCGACGCGCCGCCGACCGGCCGGATCGCCGGCTTCCTCGACGTCACCACGGCCATGGCCGAGATCGCCAAGGGCGGTCCGATCGCCTCGCAGGCAGAGGGCGTGTCCAACCTGCTGCATTCCGATCAGACGATGATCCACCTGGTGACGCTGCTCGAGGCGCTGCCGGTGCAGGAGACCGCCGACGCGATCGCCGAGCTCACCGCCGACGATCTGCGGATCGGCACGGTGATCGTCAACCGGGCGGCCACCGCCGAACTCACCCCGGCTCAGCGCGACACAGCCGTGGCGGGCGAACTCGACACCGCCGCGGTCGCCGCCGACCTGGCGAAGGCCGGCATCACCCTGTCCGAATCGGACTTCGACGGCCTGATCGCCGAAACGGTCGACCATGCGATCGTGCTGACCGCACAGAACGCGAGTGCCGCCGAACTGGCGCAGATCGACGTCCCCCAGCTGTCCCTGCCCGCCCTCGGCGACGGCATCGACCTGGGTGGCCTCTACGAACTGGCCGAACAGCTATCCGCGCAGGGAGTCCGATGAGCGAGCACGTTTCCACCCCGCCCGCGCTGGATGTCTCGCAGATCATCGCCGACCCGAGTGCCCGCGTGATCGTGTGCTGCGGGTCCGGCGGCGTCGGTAAGACCACCACCGCGGCCTCGATCGCGCTGCGAGCGGCCGAATCGGGTCGCAAGGTGGTGGTGCTGACCATCGATCCGGCGCGCAGGCTGGCGCAGTCGCTGGGCGTGGCCGAACTGGACAACACCCCGCAGCGCGTGGAGCTGGGTCCCGAGGTGCCCGGTGAACTGCACGCGATGATGCTGAACATGCGCCGCACCTTCGACGACATGGTGCTCGAGCACACCAGCGCGGACAAGGCCGAGCAGATCTTCGCCAACCCGATCTATCAGACGGTGGCGTCGTCGTTCGGCGGCACGCAGGAGTACATGGCGATGGAGAAGCTCGGCCAGCTGGCCGCGCGCAAGGAGTGGGACCTGGGTCAAGCTGATCTGCCCAGGGTAAGT
>NZ_JBHWZY010000804.1:0-3129 GCF_042727815.1 Nocardia sp. NPDC060220 | reverse complement strand
CTTCGGCGCCGGTTTCTTGGCCGTGGGCTTCTTCGCCGCGGGTTTGCGCGCGGGCGCCGTGGCGCGCTGCTCCGGCTCCGCGACCCCGCCGCGCGAGCTGTTGGCCGAGCGGCCGCGCACGATACCGACGAACTCCTCGAGCAGATCGCTGTCGGTCCCGGCAGGCCACGCCAGCGCGATCTCGGTGAACTCGGTGTCGCTGATCGGGCGGTAGACCAGGTCGCGGCGGTGATGCAGGCGCGCGATCGATTGCGGCATGATCGCCGCGCCGCCCACGGCGGCGACCAGGGCGAGAGTGTCGACGGCCTGATCGAGATCGGCACCGTCCTGGATCGTCTCGTCGGCCAGATCCGCCGGGCTGATCGTCTCGAGCAGTGACAGCGCGTCGTCTTTCTGCACGACCGCGACCGGCGTCTCCTGCCACAGCGCGATCGCGTTGGTCGCGGTCCGGTCGATGGGCAGCCGGACGAAGCACAGGTCGACGCGCCCCTCGCGCAGCACCGACTCCTGCTCGCCCTGCGCGACGCCGACCACCTCGAGCGGGTGGTCAGGTAGCCGCTCGCCCCAGATCCGCGCCCACTTCGACACCGTCACTCCCGGCACGAACCCCACCCGCAGGCTCGCGGGCGCGTCGGGCTTCTGCTCCCGTTCGGCCTGCTCCCGCACCCGGATCAGGTCCCTGGCACGCGCGAGCAGGGCGGTGCCGTCGTCGGTGAGCTGGGTGGGCGAAGCGCCCGGCACGAAGACGCGGGTGCCGAGCTCTTCTTCCAGCTCGATCACGGTGGCGCTGAGAGCCTGCCGTGGGATCCGCAGCGCCTTGGCGGCGCGGGCGAAGTGCAACTCCTCGGCGACCGCGACGAAACGACGCAACCGGTCGAGGTCGATGGAGTCGGCGGCGGTGACGTCGAAGTCGCTCATTCTGACCAGAATATGGCACCCGCCGATCGGGTCGACGAGCCGATCAGAGGTTGGCCAGCAGCGCGATCACGCCGGCGATCACGATGACGACGACCAACAGGACCGCGTAGGCGCCCAGTGCCGATCCCCAGCCGCCCCGTTGCGGCGGCGGATTCGGGATCGGCACCGGTTGCTGCCGATACTGCGGCGGGGGCGCGTACTGCGGCTGCGGCATCCGCGGGGGCATCGGAACGGGGTTGTACTGCGGGATAGGAGTGCCCGTCGAGCTCACCGGGCGCATGGGCTGCATGCCGACGAACGGCTGCGCGTGCGACCCCGAGGTCGGCCGGGCGATCGGGCGGGCACCGGTGGTTCCGGTGCGCACCGCCCGCTGCGCGGCGTCGACGAACTCCTCGCACGAGGTGAACCGATCGGCGGGTCGCTTGGCCAGCGCACGCGCCATCACGGCGTCGAGCACCGGCGGCAGGCCCGCGCGGCGCGGACTGATCGGGGGTGGCGGCGCTTGCAGATGACCGGTGATCACCGCGGCCGGGCTGGTCGATTCGTAGGGCGCGCTGCCGGTCAGCAGTGTGTAGAGCGTGCACGCGAGGGAGTACTGGTCGGCGCGGTGATCCAGTGCGGCGCCGGTGAGCTGCTCTGGCGCGGCGTAGGCCAGCGTGGCGGTGAACGATCCGGTCTCGGTGAGATGACCCGAATCGTCGCGCAGCCGTGCGATGCCGAAGTCGGTGAGATACACCCGCTCCTGGCTGCTGGAACGCGCCAGCAGGATGTTGGCGGGCTTGACGTCGCGGTGCAGCACCCCCGCGCGATGGGCGTAGTCGAGCGCGGCGGCGGTCTCACCGATGATCTGCAGCGCCCGGTCCGGCGGCAGGGAATGCGGGTCCAGCGAGGAGGCATCGATCCCGTCGATGTACTGCATGCTGATCCACAGCTGATCGCCCTCGACGCCGCGGTCGAACACGGTGACGATATTGGGGTGGTCGAGCTGCGCGACCAGGTCGGCTTCACGCTCGAACCTGGCCCGGATCTCCTTGTCGGAGAACAACTCCCGATTCAGCAGCTTGAGCGCCGTCCATCGGGGCAGACGCGGGTGCCTGGCCAGATACACCGATCCCATCCCGCCCTGACCCAGCTGCCGGTCGATCGTGTAGCCGGCGAACACCGTCCCGTCAGAAACCACTCTGACCCCCGAATCTCGCTCTTCGTCCGACGGCCTGGACCCTACCAAACGCGAGGACCCGCGAATCGGTGCAGTACACCGCTGTGTGGCAGGTTCAACCCAGTGGGAAGCGAGCGATGTCGGCGAGGAGAACAGGCATATCGGCCTCGACTGTGGTGAAAGCCGAGCCGCGCTGGAAGGCCAGCACCCATCGTTCTCGCGCGGAATCGCTGAAGGTGGACACCACGGCGGAGCCACTGTATCCGCCGTTGTAGGCCTGTTCACGATGGTGGTCGGTACGCGATCCGGTCGAGGCGTTTCCCTTGTCACCGGTCTCACCACGAAACCGATTCACTGCCTCGACTGCGTCTGCCGCGGTCGCGAAGGCGTAGAAGAAATAGTCGGTATCGGCACTGTCCAGACTGCCGCACGACCATTTCGCGTCTGCCTCCTGAAACGTCAACTCCCACAGGAGTTCGTTCCGGATCTTCGTGTTCGCGTACGCCGAGCACTCACGACCCTCGAATCCGGGGCCGTCCGCGAATCCGGTCGGCACCATCTGGGGAAATGCCTGCGACATCGCGGCCAGATCTTTGTGCGCACGCGATCGTTCCAGCATGTCCGAAATCCAGGTGCTCTCGTCCTGCCACACCCAGGTGACGGCGCCGCCGATGATCAGTGTCAAGGTCAGCAACACCGCTGCGACTACCCGGCCGCCCTTTCGACGCGGCACCGGCGCGCGGTAACCGGAGCTTCGCGGCATCGGCGGCGGTGCGTAGCCCGGGTTCGGCTGGGGCGCAGCGAAGCGCGGCGCGTGCCCGCCGTCACCGTACGGATTCGGCTGGGGGTGTCGGGGCACCGAGCGCGCACCGGCGAACACGGTGGGTTGCGCACCGGTGCCACTCAGCGCACGGCGTGCGGCAGCCGCGAATTCGGCGCAGGAGTCGAATCGGTCGGTGGCGCGTTTGGCGAGGGCGCGGGCGAGGACCGCGTCCATGGCTGCGGGCAGATCCGGTCGACCGGCGCGCAGCGACGGGGGCAGGGATTGGAGG
>NZ_JBHWZY010000803.1:0-3135 GCF_042727815.1 Nocardia sp. NPDC060220 | reverse complement strand
ACGTTTGACCGACGGCGACATCGACGCGTTGCTGTGGGCCGGTGGCGTGCCCACCGCCGCACTCGCCGTGCCCGATCCCCTGCGCCTGATCGACCTCGGCGCCCTCGCCGCTCCCCTGCGCGAGCGATACGGCCCCGTCTACGACCGGGTCGCCATTCCCGCCGACGCCTATCCGGGCAGCCCGGCGGTGCACACGATCGGCGTCGCCAACCTTCTCCTGGCCGCCGCGACCCTGCCCGACGAGACAGCGGCCGCCATCGTCGACCTGCTGGTCCGCCACGCGGACGCGCTCGTCCCCGCCGAGGCCGCGGGCACCCAGTTCCTCGACGGCCGATTCCTGATCGGCACCGGGACGGTCCCGCTGCACCCGGGCGCCGTCGAGGTCTACCGCCGCTGGCACGGCTGAATCCGCCCGTCGATAGTAAGGTTTGCCTTGCCTTATTGAGTATGGTCTAGTGATCGCGAACCGATAGCCACGTGCGGAGGAGAATCGTGATCGCGAACCAGGATCGACCCGACCGTGCCCTCACCCGGCGCCGATTCTTCGCGGTAGCGGGGGCGGTCGGGGTGAGCGCGAGTCTCGCGGCCTGCGGGGCCAACGCCGACAACGGACGCGACAGCACCGGGAGCTGGCAGTTTCCCGATGGTCGTGGCGGCACCGTGCGGACGGAGGGGACGCCGCGCCGGGTGGTCGCGTTCACCGGCTCGGCGGGCGCGCTGGTCGATTACGGGGTACGCGAGTCCATCGTGGGCATTTTCGGCGAAGCGCATGACCGAGATATGTTGGGCGACCTCGATCCGGACTCGGTGACCGTCGTCGGTGACGCCTGGGGGCAGTTCGACATCGAGAAGTACGCGACGCTCGAGCCCGATCTGCTCGTCACCGATTCCTATGTGCTGGGCCGACTCTGGTATGTCCCCGACGACAACCTGTCCAAGATCGAGTCGGCGAACCCGAATGTGGTCGCCGTGCAGATCGCCGGTCAGCGGCTCCCCGACATCATCGCGCGCTATCGCGCCCTGGCCGCGGCGCTCGGCGCCGAGACCGCCACCCCGGCGGTCGCGGCCGCGGAACAGCGCTTCGCCGCCGCGTCCCAGGCGGTGCGCGACGCCGTGGCGGTGCGCCCCGGCCTGCGCGTGCTCGCCGCCTCGGCAACCCCCGAACTCTTCTACGCCTCCGACCCGCGCGCCTCGGCCGATCTGAGCTACTTCACCGAACTCGGGGTCGAATTCGTCGTTCCCGACCAGGTCGATCCCGGCGGTTACTTCCAATCACTGAGCTGGGAGACGGCCGACCGCTATCGCGCCGACCTGATCCTGCTCGACGACCGAACCTCCGGCCTGCAGCCGGCCGCGCTCGCCGACCGGCCGGTCTGGCGCAGACTGCCCGCGGTGCTGGCCGGCCAGGTCGCGCCCTGGTCGCCGATCTTCCGCTTCTCCCATGCCGCCACCGCTCCCCTGCTGGAACGCCTGGCGACCACGATCCGGGACGCGCAGCGAGTCCGCTGACCGACCTTTTTGCCGAACCCGCAATTTCGCGTGCCAGATCGTGGTGGCCTCAGCGAAACTGGGCGCGCCTGCTCATCCACCGCAGCGCCTGACGTTTCGCGACGAAGGAAGGTGACCACCGTGCCCAGCACACCGCGTCGCGCCCGCCGCCGAGACACCCCGCCCCCACGGACGGGAAGCGAGGAGATCGAGGTCCTGCGCGGATTCCTCGATTATCTGCGGACTTCGATCGTCGCGAAGGTGGACGGCGCGCCCGAACCTCGAGTACGCACGGCCGCGGTGGCATCGGGCACCAACCTGCTCGGCCTGCTCGAGCACCTCACCTTCGTCGAACGCTCGATGTTCCTCGGGGACACCGTGACCGACTGGCAGGCGACCTTCCACGCCCCGGCGTCTGCCACTGTCGCCGACGTCGTCGCCCGCTACCGGGCCGCGGTCGAGCAAGCGAACGAGATACTCGACGGCTGCACCGATCTCGGTGCCCCGCTGCCTCGACCGCGGCCGGGACGCCGCGCTCCCAGCGTGCGCTGGGCACTCGCCCACATGATCGAGGAAACCGGCCGCCACGCAGGCCACGCCGACATCCTCCGCGAACTGATCGACGGCGCCACCGGCCGCTGATCTCACCCGGACAAGGAACAGATGATCTCCACCTCCCGACCACACAGCGTCGGTCGATCCGCCTGCGCGGCAGCGGCTTTCGCGCTCGCATTCCTGCTCACGATGTGTGCCGCAGCCTGTTCCCCGGCCGCCTCCGACATCGCACCCCACGCCGCCGCGACGGCGGGCGACCCCGTGTTCGACAAGACATTCCGGCACGAGTTCGCCGACGTCGACGGTGTCCGGATGCACTATGTGACCGGCGGCAGCGGCACACCGGTGGTGCTGATCCACGGGTGGCCGCAGACCTGGTACGGCTGGTGGCCGATCATGCCCGCCCTCGCCGAGAACCACACCGTCTACGCCGTCGACCTGCCCGGGCTCGGTGACAGCACCGGTTCACCGACCGCCTACGACAAGGCCACGCTGGCGCGGTACGTGCACACCCTCATCGCCGACCGGCTCGGCGTGCGGGATGCGCGCGTGGTCGGACACGACTTCGGCGCCGCCGTCGCCTTCGCGTACGCCGCCCAGTTCCCCGCCGATACCGACCGCCTCGGCTACCTCGATCTCCCGCTGCCCGGGCCCGCGATCGACGCACCGACCTACCGCACACTGAGCTGGCACATCGCGTTGCACTCCCAGCGGGGAGTACCCGAAGCTGTTGTCGGCGACAATGTTCGCGAGTACCTGGCGCTGTTCTACCCGCAGGTCTCCTTCGGCGGCACGGCGTTCGGCGGCACCTCGGATCGATCCCCGTTCACCGACGCCGAGGTCGACGAGTTCGCCCGCACCTACCGCAAGCCCGAGGCTCTCGCGGGCGGCTTCGAGCTCTACCGCGCCCTCGACCAGGACGTCCGCGACACTGTGGCGACCGCGCCGACTCCAGTCCCGACTCTGCTCATGACCGCCGAGGGGCAGCTCGAGGCGATCCGCGCCACCGTTTCCCCGCGCCTGAGCAACATCGTGCGGGCGGTCGACGTGCCGCGCGCCGGACATTGGCTCGTCGAGGAGAACCCTCGATTC
>NZ_JBHWZY010000802.1:0-3138 GCF_042727815.1 Nocardia sp. NPDC060220 | reverse complement strand
GGCCGTCGTCCTCGGCTTCCTGTGGCGCCGCACGTCCGCGATCGGCGTCCTGCTCGGCCTGATCGCCGGATTCACCGCGCTGCTCGCCCCGTTCGCCAAAAACTACTGGGCCGCGCACCTGCCCGAATGGGAGCCGGGCCTCATCGCGATGGCCATCAACGCGGCGGTGGTCCTCGCCGTCAGCCCGCTCACACCGAAACCGGCGAAGGAGGCCGTGGACGTCGGCCTCGCCCTCACCGCGGACGACTGCGCGGATCCCTGGATCCTGCCGGTCGTCCCCTCCGGACACATCGACCACATCACCAAGAGCTTCGCGACAGCTATGAAGGGCAGCACGCATGTCGGTTAAAGTCTACGAACGCATTCTGCAACTCTTCGAAGCCGAGGGCATCAACACCCTGTTCGGCATTCCCGACCCCAACTTCGTGCACATGTTCCATCTCGCCGAAGAACGCGGTTGGACGGTGGTGGCCCCGCACCACGAGGAGTCGGCCGGTTTCATGGCCGAGGCGGTGTCCCGAATGACCGGCAAGGCCGCGGTGTGCATCGGCACCCTCGGCCCCGGCGTCGCCAACCTGGCCGGGGCCATGATGTGCGCCAAGGTCGAGAACTCGCCGGTGATCTTCCTGGGCGGGCAGCGCGCGCGGATCACCGAACAGCGGGTGCGGCGCGGTCGCATCCAGTTCGTGAAGCAGGCGGAACTGTTCGAGCCGTCGGTGAAGTACTGCGCCAGCATCGAATACGCCGACCAGACCGACGAGGTCATCCGGGAGGGTCTGCGCAAGGCGCTCTCGGGCACCCCCGGCCCGGTGTACATCGAGTACCCCTCGCACGTGATCCAGGAGGAACTCGAGGTCGGACCCGCGCTGGCGCCGTCGGCGTATCGCCTGGTCGGACAGACGGCCGGTGCGGACCGGATCGCCGAGGCGGTCGACTACATCCGCGCGGCGAGCCAGCCCGTACTGCTGGTGGGACACGGCGTGCACACCACGCGCGCCGGCGAGTCGGTCCGTGCGCTGGCCGAGGCCATGGCCTGCCCGGTCATCCAGACCTCGGGCGGCACCTCCTTCATCCCCGGGCTCGAGGACCGCACTTTCCCGTACGGGTTCTCGGCGGCGGCGATCGACGCGGTCGTGAAATCCGATCTGTGCCTGGCCATCGGCACCGAGCTGGGCGAACCGGTGCACTACGGGCGCGGCCGGCACTGGGTCGCCAACGAGGCCAACCGCAAGTGGATCCTCGTCGAGCAGGACCCCGAGGCCATCGGGGTGAACCGATCGGTGGACGTGCCGCTGGTCGGTGACCTGCGCGCGATCGTCCCGCAGCTGGTCGAGGCGCTGCGCGAGACCCCGCGCACCCCCACCCCCGAGCTCGCGGGCTGGATCGAACAGGACGCGGCCCAGCTCGCGGAACTGGCCGAGACCGCGCCGTCGGGGATGTCGCCGGTGCACCCGGCGCGGCTGATCGTGGAGGCGACGCAGGCGTTCCCGGCCGACGGCATCATGGTGCGCGACGGCGGCGCCACCACGATCTTCGGCTGGACCTACTCGCAGGCCAAACCCCATGACGTCATGTGGAATCAGAACTTCGGGCACCTGGGCACCGGCCTGCCCTACGCGGTAGGCGCGGGCGTGGCCGACGGCGGCAAACGACCGATGATGCTGATCACCGGCGACTCCTCGTTCCAGTTCCACATCGCCGAACTCGAAACCGCCGCGCGACTGAACCTCCCCCTGGTCTGTGTGGTCGCGGTCGACTACGCCTGGGGACTCGAGGTCGGCGTCTACAAGCGCACCTACGGGCAGGGCTCGCTCGAGACCGGCGTGCACTGGAGCAAGAACACCCGGCTGGACAAGGTCGCCGAGGGCTTCGGCTGCTACGGCGAATACGTCGAGCGCGACGAGGACATCGCCCCCGCCATCAAACGCGCCTACGCCAGCGGGCGACCGGGCGTGATCCACGTCGCGGTCGACCCGAAGGCGAATTCGGAAGAAATGCCGAGCTACGACGAATTCCGCACCTGGTACGCGGAAGGCACTCAGTGAGGAAATCATGCGTGAATATCTGAAGCTCTACATCGACGGGCAGTGGACCGACCCCGCCGAACCGCACACCATCGACGTGGTGAATCCGGCCACCGAGCAGGTGTGCGGCACGGTGGCCGTCGGCACGGCGGCGGACGTGGACCGCGCGGTCGCCGCCGCGCGCGCCGCGTTCGCCGGGTGGTCGAGCACCGAGCCCGCGCAACGGCTCGCGCTGCTGCGCGCGGTCCTCGCCGAATATCAGAAACGCGCCCCCGATCTCGGGGCGGCGCTGATCGAGGAGCTGGGGGCACCGGCCGCCCTGGCCAACGGCTTCCAGGTGGACCTGGGAACGGGCCACCTCAGCACCACGATCGAGGTCCTCGAGGGGTTCCGCTTCGAGGAACAGCGCGGCGCGTCGCTGATCGTGAAGGAGCCGATCGGGGTCTGCGCCCTGATCACCCCGTGGAACTGGCCGTTGAACCAGATCGCGGTGAAGGTCTTCCCCGCGCTGGCCACCGGCTGCACGATGGTGCTCAAGCCCTCCGAACTCGCGCCGTTCTCCGGACAGATCTTCGCCGAGATCCTCGATGCCGCCGGTGTTCCGGCCGGGGTGTTCAACCTGGTGCAGGGCGACGGCCTCGCTGTGGGCGTGCCGTTGGCGAGTCATCCCGACGTCGACCTGGTCTCGTTCACCGGCTCGGCCAGGGCGGGCATCGATATCGCGCGCAACGCGGCGGCCGGGGTCAAGCGGGTTACCCAGGAGCTCGGCGGCAAGAACCCGAACATCATCCTCGATGACGATGCCTTCGCCGAGAACGTCGGCAAGGGCGTGGTGAGCATGATGCTCAACTCGGGCCAGACCTGTAGCGCGCCCTCGCGCATGCTGGTGCCCGGCGCGCGGATGGCCGAGGCGATCGAGGTCGCCCGCGGTGCGGCCGAGGGGGTCACCGTCGGGGATCCGCACGGCGAGTTCGCCATCGGCCCGGTGGTCTCGGCCAACCAGTTCGACAGGATCCAGACACTGATCGCCAAGGGCATCGGCGAGGGGGCCACGCTGGTGGCGGGCGGGCCGGGCAAACCCGACGGTCTGAGCACCGGCTACTACGTGCGGCCC
>NZ_JBHWZY010000801.1:0-3138 GCF_042727815.1 Nocardia sp. NPDC060220 | reverse complement strand
GTGACATGTTCGTACCTCTCTGGGACGTGAGTGGAGGTCCCGCTCCGACGGAGTGCTCCGCCGGAGCGGGACCGATGCGCCCCTGCGCTGCGACAACGCCTTTCGACCACAGCGAGCTGCGGGAGACGGGCGCGTCAGGGGCGGGCATGCGGCGGGCTCTGAACCCGCTGGCTCGAGGTGTTCGTGACCGGGGGCCTGCCGCATGAGTTCTGAATCGGCGGCACGCGCCAACGACAAAGCCCCCGTGCCGTTTTCACGGAACGAGGGCTGAGGAAGACGGTGGCTACCGGTGGTGTCGGCCGGGTGCCAGCTGGCGAAGCATCTCGCCCGAGCTGGATGTCGGCCACAAGCACCGATAGGGGTATTCGGAGGGCATCCCGGGCAGCCAGCCCAGGCGGTTCAGCAGGTGCACCGGGATCACCGCGAACTCCTCGTTCGCCAGGTGTTGCAATCGCCAACCGAGCAGGAACTCGGTGACCCCGAGGAGCGCGGAGACATCGGTGAGGTTGTCGCCCACCTCCAGCGCATCACGCAGGTGGGCGACGGGGATGAGGCGTTGTGCCACCACATCGTGCACCTGCATCTCGATCCGGCCCCGCCATCGCTCGCCGTCGAGTGCTGCTGCCAGTTCGCGTGATTCGGCCATCTCGATGTGGGCGACGGCGTGGGCGATGACTTCGTTTCGTACGTGACCGGACAGGTCGGCCTGGATAAGGACTGCGCGGTCGACTACCGACCAATACGACACGAAGTCGAAGACCACGGCCGAATCAACCCGGATTCCCTGGTTGAACGCAGATTCTTGGGCGTTGAACCCATTGCGCTGCACCGCGATATCTTGTCGGTCCGGCATCGAGGCATCCGACTCACCTTCATCACCCATGGCAATACACAACTCTCACAACTCGGAACTGACCACGACCCGTCGCATCATCACCACCGGAGACGGTGTCAGATGCCGTGTGTCAGGTCACCGAGAGGTGGTACGCGTCACCGTGGTCGGCGCCCGGAGCGAGCGCCAGCGATCCACCGCACCAGCGACAACCTGGAGGTCTTCTACGCAGATGTCGGACAGATCGACATGGCCGACACGGTTCCTTCGGCCTGGTATCGAGTCGTCTACTCGATAGAGGGACTCGCCTTCGCGAGTAGGTCTCTCACCGGTCGGCTTACCGGATTCATCGGGAGTAAATGCATCGAATGCACCTGACACAAGTAGAACCTCACCCAGCAGCCGAAATGTCGAGACTCTCGGTCGAGAGCACGCGCCCATTCTAGCGTTGACGTGAACCGAGTCCCGGTCAGGATCTGCGGGGTCAGCGCTCGCTGACATCGAATCGCGGTGTCCCGAAATGATTTTGGGCACGACGAATCCCGCTGGCACTAGTTTGCGTCATCGGCCACAACTTGTCAACACCGACTTTCACACGATGCCAAATCCCAGGTAGGCGTGGGTATTTCGATACACCGACGCGAAGAGACGAGCCCGAACTTCATGCGGCCTAAGCACTTCGGGCACCTGGATCCAGCCGTGCCGGGTTCCACAACGCCAGCGGGGCGCCGGCAACAATCTGCCGACGCCCCGCTGGGTCACTCTGTTCGCTATGCATCTTTCGCCCGGTGCCGCGCCGGAAGGGCACGGTGCGCATCCAAAACCTCACCCACGATGAAGAGCTCCGGCCAGTCCGGCGACCAGGGCCCCGGGACGGGACTGATCAGACCAGCCTTGCGCAGTGTGCGCACCCGCCGAGCGGTGAGGTTGCGGAAACCGTCACCCAGCTCTTCGGCGAGTTTGCCGATCGCGGCCGCATGGAGGCGAACCGCCCTGGCGCGCAGGACCAGAGCCGCATCGGCGGGAGCGAGATCGACCGGCGGACACACCACCGCTTCCGCGGCCTCGATCGCCGCGGCGAACTCAGCGGGCGCGGCCTCCACACCTTCCGTCATCGCCAGCGCGATGATGTTGCGCTGCAACCATTCCGCCATGCCGCTGGTGGTCACGACCCCGGTGTAGTCGATGCCGCGCTGTTCGCAGACCAACCGAACCCAGGCCACCAAGACCGACTGGAGGTGGTCGGCCGCGCGAGCAGCGACGGGATTGAACGGAAGTCGCTGTTCCTGCGAGCCACTGCGCGTGCGGTAGTCCACCGCGCCGAAGCGGGTCTGGCGCGTGCGCGCGTCCGACAGGTCCTCGGCCAGGTCGGGGATGTCCCCGAGCATCCGGGCCAGATCCCGCGCGGCTTCCCGATCCAGGTACAGGTGGTTGTCATCGGCCCACCTGTCCAGGGGGGTCACGCCGCATGAATCCTCACGAATGCGGTTCGACGCCGTGACGGCATCGTATGGGCCCATGTACTTGCTCCTTCGGTCGATAGCGGGCCGGAGCCCCGGTCGTACCCTGCTACGCGGCCGAAATCGAGTGGCGCGCCCCCGGGCGGTGTCCAGGAGTGGCTCCTACTGGGACCCACAATCGGACACCCGTTGTATGCAACGTTGTTGCAACGCGTCTGTCAAGCCGAGGCGGCAGAGTGCTGTACCCAGTCACCTACCGCCACAAACAAACTCGCCCTTCGCTGTTACGGTCTACATCCGGTGCAGGATTTCGATTCGCAAATTCGCAGCCGATGACTACATACACTTCATGCATCAGTGCAAACAATCTGCTACCCTCGATGCATGGTGAGACAACGGAGCGCGGTGGTCCCCGCCGAGGTCAGCGCCACCCTGCGACTTGCTCGCAAGGAGCGCGAGATGTCGATGGACCGCGCCGCGAAAGCAGCACGGATCAGTACGAGCCTGTGGACGCAGGTCGAGAACGGGACCCAGTACAAGCGCGGACAGAAGGTCCCCGCCAGCACCACGGCCGAGACCTTGCAGGCCATGGCGGCGGCGGTCGGTCTCGATGCCGAACCGCTGCTGACACAGGCGGGGCTGGACCCGATCGAGACGGAGCAGGTTCGGCCGCAATCCACCGAGGGAATCGTCGATCTCTCCGGGTTGTCCGAAGGTGATCTGCGAATTGTCGCCGCTTACGTCAACGGACTTCGCGCGGCCAGACACAGCTGAGCTCGAACGACGAATGCCCCGCTCATCGCGGGGCATTCGTCGTTTGCGTACTGCGTCAGGAGGCCGGGGGAG
>NZ_JBHWZY010000800.1:0-3153 GCF_042727815.1 Nocardia sp. NPDC060220 | reverse complement strand
CGTCCTGGTCGACGAGGTAGTCGCCACCCTTGACGGTGTCGAAGGTGTGCCATTCCCAGTTGTCTTCTTCGACGTTGGCCAGCGCGGCGCACATGCCACCCTGGGCCGCGCCGGTGTGGCTACGGGTCGGGTACAGCTTGGTCAGGACCGCGGTGCGAGCGCGCGGGCCGGCCTCGATCGCCGCGCGCATGCCCGCGCCACCGGCGCCGACGATGACCACGTCGTAGCGATGCTCCTGAATCGGACGGGATTCACTCATGCGAGGTGGCCTGTTCCTAACCTGTGATGTTGGGGTCGAAGGTGAAGATGACGTACGTGCCGACGGCGACGACCAGGATCATCGACAGCACGAGGATGACCTTCAGCCAGAACCGGGTGGAGTCCTTGCGCGAGTAGTCGTCGATGATGACGCGCAGACCGTTGCCGCCGTGCAGCTGAGCCAGCCACAGCATGGACAGATCCCAGAACTGCCAGAACGGGCTCGACCAGCGACCGGCCACGAACGCGAAGTTCAGCCGGTTCACGCCGCCGTCGATCATCAGCATGATGAACATGTGGCCGAGCACGAGAACGATCAGGAACAGGCCGGAGATGCGCATGAACAGCCATGCGTACTTCTCGAAGTTGCCGTTCGACTTGCCGCGCGGCGAACGCGGGGAGTCGAGGCTGGCCGGGCGATCGTAGGACTTGCCGAGGACAGGTGCAGACATATCAGTGCTCCGTCAGCAGGTAGAAGAACTGGCGGCCGACGCCCGCGGCGGAGACCAGAACCCAGATGGTGAGGACGATCCACAGCATCTGCTTCTGGAATCGCGGACCCTGGGACCAGAAGTCGACCAGGATGACCCGGACACCGTTGAGGGCGTGGAACAGGACGGCGACGACGAGACCCATCTCCATCAACGCCACGACGGGGTTCTTGTAGAGCTCGATCGCGTGGTCGTAGGTATCCGGGTTGACCCGGACGAGTGCCGTGTCCAACACATGCGCGAAGAGGAAGAAGAACAGCGTGACACCGGTGATCCGGTGCAGCGCCCACGACCACATGCCAGGGTCGCCGCGGTACAGCGTCTTCCGCTTCGGCTGGGCCGGAGCCGGAGCTTCTATCGTGGTCATAGAGTGCGGTGCCTCCAACGTCGTTGATGGACCCGGTCACAGATCCGACGCCGGCATGCGTGGAGAGGCAAATGCCCAGGTGGCTGCGCTGTATTCTCGAGCGCTGGCCCGCCGCCGGGAACCTGAACCGATCTTCGATGAACTCTAATCCCCTCTGTTTCGCGGAACTAATTCGGCGTGCCGCGCGTTGCGCGTAAAACAGGCGAGTTAGGTTTACCTTTCTCGATGCCGGATACTGGTGTTTCGGCCCCTGTTTCCCGGTGTTCGGCGGGATCGGCTGGAGGTTATCGGTGCCCGAAATCGACTGGAATACGTTGCATGACATGGCAATTCGGGCAATGGGGTCGGCGTACGCCCCGTACTCGGGTTTCCCCGTCGGCGCCGCTGCTCTCAGCGCGGATGGCCGAATTGTGAGCGGATGCAATGTGGAAAATGTCTCATATGGGCTAACCCTGTGTGCCGAATGCGTACTCGTCGGTAACTTATTTGCGTCGGGTGGCGGCCGTCTCGTCGCCGTCTCGGTGACCGATTCTCGCGGCGAAATCCTGATGCCGTGTGGGCGCTGTCGTCAGCTGCTGTTCGAACACGGCGGGGGCGAACTACTGGTGGACCACGCCGACGGCCCGAAGCCGCTGTCGGAGCTCCTGCCCTACGCCTTCGGGCCGGATGATCTGGCGGCCGGGCAGCAGTAGCCGGGCAGCAGTGCCAGACTTGGCGCCATGACGGCACTGGATGCGGTTTCGGTCATTACTACCAAGCGTGACGGCGGCGAGCTGTCCGACGCACAGATCGACTGGGTGGTGGACGCGTTCACCCGGGGGACCGTGGCCGACGAGCAGATGTCGGCCCTGGCCATGGCGATCGTGTGGCGGGGGATGACCCGGCGCGAGACCGCGCGGTGGACGGCGGCGATGATCGGGTCGGGCAGCCGGATGGACTTCACCGACCTGCCGCGACCCACCGTCGACAAGCATTCGACCGGTGGGGTCGGCGACAAGATCACCCTCCCGTTGGCTCCGCTGGTGGCCGCGTGTGGGGCTGCGGTGCCGCAGTTGTCCGGGCGAGGGCTCGGGCACACCGGTGGGACGCTGGACAAGCTCGAGTCGATCCCCGGCTGGCAGGCCGATGTGACGGTGCCGCGCATGCGGGAGATCCTGGCCGACCCGGCGATCGGCGCGGTGATCTGCGCGGCGGGTGCTGATCTGGCGCCGGCCGACAAGCGGCTCTACGCGCTGCGGGATGTGACAGGGACGGTCGAGTCGATTCCGTTGATCGCGAGTTCGATCATGAGCAAGAAGATCGCCGAGGGGACAGCGGCGCTGGTGCTGGATGTGAAGGTCGGGTCGGGCGCCTTCTTGAAGACTCTCGACGGCGCTCGCGAACTCGCCACGGCGATGGTCGAACTCGGGCGCGATGCGGGTGTGAACACGGTCGCCTTGCTGACCGCGATGGATACTCCGCTCGGGCGGACCGCGGGCAATGCGATGGAAGTGGCCGAATCGGTGGAGGTGCTCGCTGGTGGGGGACCTGCGGATGTGGTCGAGCTGACTTTGACGCTCGCCCGCGAGATGGTCGCGCAAGCCGGGCTGCATATCGATCCTGCTGATGTTCTCGCTGACGGCCGGGCTATGGATCACTGGCGGGCGATGATTCAGGCGCAAGGTGGGGATCCGGACGCTGCGCTGCCCGTCGCTCGGCATACCGAGATCGTGCGGGCCGAATCGAGTGGGGTGCTGACCCGGCTCGACGCGATGGGGGTGGGGGTTGCCGCTTGGCGGTTGGGGGCGGGGCGTGCTCGTCAGGGGGAGAAGGTGCAGGCGGGCGCCGGGATCGAGATGCATGCCAAGCCGGGGGACCTGGTGGTGGTGGGGCAGGCGCTGTTGACGTTGCACACGGATACGCCGGATGCTTTTGCTGGGGCTTTGGCGGCGCTCGAGGGGGCTGTGACGATCGAGTCCGCGCCGGATGGGAAGCCAGGGGAGTGCACGGCCAGCGTGTCGTACCCGGCGGCGGCCGCCAGCCCGAGGACCGCCGGGG
>NZ_JBHWZY010000799.1:0-3154 GCF_042727815.1 Nocardia sp. NPDC060220 | reverse complement strand
CCCGCACCCGACCGAATCCTCTCCGCGTCCGGGTCGGCTCGTGTGTCACGAGCCGACCGGACGAGTTCATCGGCCGTGCCCCTGCCGCGCCCTACCGCGGGCGGTATGACCGGCTCCGGCTCGACCTCGATACCGAGGCGAGCCAGCTGCCTGCGCATCTGTTCGACCGGGTCGGCCGAATCGCGGTGGCCGCCGGGGCTCGGCGTGGTCATCGGCTCAGAAGTCGGCGGGCGCGTCGGCCTCGGCGGTCAGGACGGCGCCGATGCCCAGCTTCTCCTTGATCTTCTTCTCGACCTCGTCGCGCACGTCGGTGTTCTCCAGCAGGAACTTGCGGGCGTTCTCCTTGCCCTGGCCCAGCTGGTCGCCCTCGTAGGTGTACCAGGAGCCGGACTTGCGGATGAAGCCGTGCTCGACACCCATGTCGATGAGCGAGCCCTCCTTGGAGATGCCCTGGCCGTAGAGGATGTCGAACTCGGCCTGCTTGAACGGCGGGGCGACCTTGTTCTTGACCACCTTCACGCGGGTGCGGTTGCCGACCGCGTCGCTGCCGTCCTTGAGGGTCTCGATGCGGCGCACGTCCAGGCGGACCGAGGCGTAGAACTTCAGCGCCTTACCACCGGTGGTGGTCTCCGGGGAGCCGAACATGACGCCGATCTTCTCGCGCAGCTGGTTGATGAAGATGGCGGTGGTGCCGGAGTTGCTGAGCGCACCGGTCATCTTGCGCAGCGCCTGGCTCATGAGGCGGGCCTGCAGGCCGACGTGGCTGTCGCCCATCTCGCCTTCGATTTCCGCGCGCGGCACCAGGGCGGCGACGGAGTCGATGACGAGGATGTCGATGGCGCCGGAGCGCACCAGCATGTCGGCGATCTCCAGGGCCTGCTCACCGGTATCGGGCTGGGAGACCAGCAGCGCGTCGGTGTCGACGCCCAGCTTGCGGGCGTAGTCGGGGTCGAGGGCGTGCTCGGCGTCGATGAAGGCGGCGACACCGCCCGCGGCCTGGGCGTTGGCGACGGCGTGTAGCGCGACGGTGGTCTTACCCGAGGATTCCGGGCCGTAGATCTCCACGACGCGACCGCGCGGCAACCCACCGATACCGAGCGCGACGTCGAGCGCGATGGAGCCGGTCGGGATGACCGCGATCGGCTGGCGGGTCTCTTCGCCCAGGCGCATGACCGCGCCCTTACCGAAGCTCTTCTCCACCTGCGCCAGTGCCAGTTCCAGCGCTTTGTCGCGATCGTAGGCCTGCGGTGCCATGATGTGTGCCCCTTCTCGAGGTGAGTGTCTCTCTGGTTGGCGCCCACAGTAGAGGCCGGCACCGACAAGTTCTGGCGCCCAGGTTAGTCGAACACCCATTCGAGTCAAGCGACGCGCCCGGCAACACGCGAAGCAGCCGCTCCGACCAGCAATCCGGGAGCGATACCGGTCGTCAGCGCTGCGGCAGCACCGAGTCGTCGCCCTCGGCGCGTGGCCCGAAGATCCGCCGCTGCGACTGTTCGATGCGCACGTCGTTGATGCTGGCCTCGCGCCGTGCCATCCGCCCGTCCGCCGCGAACTCCCACTGCTCGTTGCCGTAGCTGCGCCACCACTGCCCCGATTCGTCGTGCCATTCGTACTGGAAGCGCACGGCGATGCGGTTGTCGTGGAAAGCCCACAGATCCTTGCGCAGCGCGTAGCCGTTCTCGGCCGACCATTTGCGGGTGAGGAAGTCGACGATCGCGGCATGGCCGGTGAAGAACTCGTCGCGGTTGCGCCAGACCGAATCCTCGGTGTACGCGGCGGCGACGCGTTCGGGATCCCTGGTGTTCCAGGCATTTTCGGCGGCGAGCACCTTCGCGCGCGCGGAGTCGAGATCAAAGGGTGGCAATGGCGGACGCATGGAAGACCTTTCGATGTCATCAGGGGTTGTTCGGGGAGAGCTCGGGCGGCCCCCAGCGCACAGCGAGCGCACCGGGCCGTTCGATCGCCTCCTCGACGGTGAAGTCGACAGCACACTGCGCGCCGGTAGTGAATGCCGCGCTGTCCCAGACTAATTCGGCGCGGCCGGTGAGCTGCAGCAGCGCACCGGTCGACCAGTCGGCGACGAGCAACCCACAGCGCGGTTGCACGGCGAGGTTGCCCAGCGTCATGAACATCGAGTTGCCGCGATAGTCCGGCCAGCGCAACCGGGTCGGCGACAGCACCTGCAGAAAACCGGGATTGCCACCGCGGTGTGAGGCGTCGGCGTGCCCGTCACTGTCGGCGGTGGCGACGAAGAAGGTGTCGGCGGCCCCCACCATCTCGACCGCAGTGGGCGTGAGCGCCGTGCCACGCCACACCGGGCCGGGCTCCCCGGCGGCAGACACCTCCCGAATCTGCCTGCGCGAGATGTACTTCGGGCAGTTCGCGTAGACCTGCTCGGTGGTGATCCGCAGTCCACCGTCGCGCACCACCGATGTGCCGTTGACGCGCATCCGCCTGCGGCGCTGCGGCTGCAGGGCGATCAGCCCGACGTCGACGTCACCCGCCATCGCCGCCGAGAGCGGATCCGACGTCTCGGGCAGCGTGTCGATGTCGATGGTCGCGTCATCGATCGCGTGCACGAACCCGGCGGGACCGGTGAGCGGGCTCGCCCACAGCCGCCCCGCCGGATCGGCGGCACCGAGCACCACCATCGGCTGCTCGGCCAGGAAGGACGCGGCGACCGCCGGAATCCCGGTTCTGATCGAACGGCCGACGCGAGCAGCCGCGTCGGCCTGCCCCAGGCGTTGCTGCACAGCCAGTTCTCCGGAGTGAAACATCCTCGCCCTCCCTGTCTACGACGTGAATTGCCCGTGGGTCAGAAGAATCCGCACGTCGGGGCGGGTCCGGCCGGCGCGGGAGCGGTATCGGCGCCCAGCGGCGCGAACACCTCGAGGCGAATGCCATCGGGATCGGCGAAGAAGATGCCACCGGAGGACGCGCCCTCACCGTGGGCGACCACCCCGTCGTGAAAGAACTCGGCATCGACCGCGCGCAGCGCCGACTCGACGGCCCGCACCGTGTCGACGTCGTCGACCTGGAACGACAGGTGATGCAGGCCCGGCGTACTGGTGGAGAACTCGCCGCTGCTCTGCTGCCACAGCGTGAGCACCAGCGCACCGCCCCGGCCGAGGAATGCCCAGCGCTGTTCGCCGTC
>NZ_JBHWZY010000798.1:0-3161 GCF_042727815.1 Nocardia sp. NPDC060220 | reverse complement strand
AGGTGCAAGCCTTCCCATCACGTGTGAGCCGGCCGTGCGCGATCGCGTCCAGCCCGGCAGGCGTCGTAATCCGGAATATTGATTTCTTGTCGACGCTTGCGTGATGCGGATTGTCTGAGTACAGTCCGATTTATTCGACGGCCGATCGTGGATTGGATCGCCTCGAGTTCTCAGGCCGATCCGGCCTTGACTATTTGGATACTTCGCGATTCGCCTGTGCCGGCATTCGCGGGTCCCCTCGGTGGTGAATTGTTCAGGCCTACCACGTCGTCCATCACCCGATGCGAGATCAATCAAGGAGTGCAGTCATGAAGGCCGTCATCGTCGGAGGGGCCGGGCGTGTGGGAACCCGCATCGCCCAGGAACTCTCCCGTCATCCGCATGTCGAGGTGCGGATCGCGGACAGAATCCCACCCAAGGATCCGAGTCTCGCTTACGTCGAGGTCGATCTAGCTGAGGTGACCACACTCGACGCCGCAATGCGCGGCGCCGACGTCGTCGTGAACACTGTGGGGCCGTTCGACCGGTGGGGCACCGTCGTGCTGGACACGGCGATCGCGAACGGCGTGAACTACGTCGACGTCTGTGACGATCCGGCCCCCACCGCCGAGCTGCTCGACCGGGACGACGCAGCGCGCGCCGCGGGTGTTCGCGCAGTGGTCGGGCTTGGGATGAGCCCCGGCCTGACGAATCTTCTCGCAGTCGTCGCCACGCGCCAGCTCGGCTCGGTCGACCTGTTGGCGACCTTCTGGGGCGATCCCGGGGAAGGAAAGAGTCCGGCAGCCGCGGAGCGGATGGCGGCGTCGATGGCATCGGCCTTCGAGGAGGGCCGCGCGGCGTTTCAGCACCTCATCATTCAGGCCTCGGCGGAGGTGCCGATCTGGCGAGACGGCGAGCGGGCGCGATGCCGGGCATGGAAGGAGGCCTATCGGGTCACCACTTCGAGTGGGGCGACCGCGTTGTTCAGACTGATCGGTCACCCGGAACCTGCCACGCTGCCGCGCGCGGTCGATGTGCGGGAGTGCATCAACGTGGGCACGATCGACGCAGGTGCTGACCGGCTCATGCTGCCGGTACTCGACCAGGTGAATCGTGGCGAGATCGACGTTTCCGCAGCGCTGACGTTGCTGGCCGCGCAGCTCCGCGAGAAGCCACAGGTCTTGGCCACACCGAGGGTCGGGCCTGCGCTCTCGGTGTTCGGTGGTGCGGCGGCGACCGGCGAACGGGACGGTCGAAGGAGCGGAGTCGTCGTCCTTCCCGGCGGTCCGGTCGACGGTTCGATGAGTCTGGAAACCGCACGACCCGCGGCGGTCGGAGTGCTGAACATCCACAGCGCTGAACTCGGGGTCCACGCACCCGAAGCCGCATTCGACGCGGAGGACTTCCTGAAGTGGTTCTCCGACACCTACTGGGACGGAGTGCCGGGCTTCATCGTCGATGAAGCAGGCCCCGACGCGATCGTCCGGGTCGAATCCTGATGCCCGCGACACGAAAGAGTGCCATGACAACGCAATGCTCAGAACGCAATCGCCGCTGTCCGCAGCTTGCCGAACCAGGAACAGCGCACCCCGCCAGCTCGTCGGAAAGGTACCGACGTCATGGCTGAATTCAGTTGGCAAGCGGCGCTGGCCGAACTCGAGGGACGTCGAGCCGCAGCGCGTGAGCTCGGCGGTCAGCGACGCATCGATCGCCAGCACGCACAGGGCAGACAAACGATCCGTGAGCGAATCGCCGCTGCTGCCACCGAGTTTCACGAGGTGGGCGAGTTCGCGGTGTTCGAAGAGCGCTCGGCGACCGGCGAGCTGCTCGGGAAACTGCCCGCGAGCTATGTCTGCGGCCTGGCGCAGTTCGGTGGTCGGACAGTCGCGCTCGGTGGTGAGGACTTCACCGTGCGCGCCGGCGCGCCGCAGTCCTACCTCGACCGGATGAAAGGCGGGCTGGGCGGATTTGTCGAAGACCTCGCGCACGACTATCGGATCCCGTTGGTGCTGTTCATGGAAGGCATCGGCGGGGACGTATCGGCCCAAGCGGAGAAGGGCCACTCCTACCTCGTGTCCTCGGTGAGTTGGCAGCGCTCGTACGAGCTGCTCTCGGAGGTCCCGGTGCTGGCGATGGTCAGCGGGTCCGCGGCCGGTGGCACTGCGGGTCGCACCGTGCTCAGCCATTTCAGCGTGATGACCAAGGACTCGGTGCTCTTCGCCGGTGGGCCGCCCCTGGTGAAGCGGGCGCTCGGCATGGACATCGACAAGGTGCAGCTCGGCGGTGCCAAGATCCACACGGCGGGATCAGGCGCGGTCGACAACCTCGCCGAAGACGAGGCCGATGCGATCCAGCAGATGCAGACTGTTCTGAGTTACCTGCCGCAGAACGTCTGGGAACTGCCGCCCCGGGGCGAGCGAACCGACCCGGTCGACCGTCGCGGCGACGCCATCCTCGAGATCATCCCCGAGAACCGCCGGCGGCCGTACAAGGTGCACAAGGTGATCGAGGAGATCGTCGATCGCGGTTCCTTCTTCGAAGTCGGCGGACGCTGGGGCAGAAGCGTCGTCACCGGGTATGCGCGCATGGACGGAGTGCCCGTCGGTGTGGTCGCCAGCAACCCGATGCACATCGGTGGCGCACTCGACGCGGCCGGTGCCGAGAAGCAGATCCGATTCGTCGACATCTGCTCCACCTTCCACCTTCCGGTGATCTACCTCGTGGACGTCCCGGGGTTCATGGTCGGTCCAGATGCCGAGCGCGGCAACGTCATCCGGTGGGGCATGCGCGCCATCCAATCGATGATCGAGGCCGAGGTCCCCGTCATCACCATTCACGTGCGCAAGGCGTACGGCATGGCGGTATCGGCGACGGCCAATCCCGATTCACTGTGCCTGCGGTTGGCCTGGCCCACTGCGGAATGGGGTGATCTGCCCGTCGAAGGTGGTGTGGAAGCGGGATTTTCGCGCGAGATCGCCGCCGCCGAGAACCCGGCCGAGTATCGCCGTGCGGTGGAGGACAGGATGCACGCGCTCGCCGACCCGTGGGGAACGGTCGAGGCGTTCGGCGTGGAGAACATGATCGACCCGCGGGAGACGCGGGAGATCGTTTGCGCGTTCGTCAACGCGTCACGGGGGCTGATGGAGACCAAGCGTGGACCGCAGCAGCGGCGCTGGAGCATG
>NZ_JBHWZY010000797.1:0-3165 GCF_042727815.1 Nocardia sp. NPDC060220 | reverse complement strand
GTGCATCACAGTAGTCTAACCGGGCATTTGGGACATCTCCACAAGATCAGCGCTGGGCCGCCGCCAGCACCGCGAGGAGCGGGACAAGCCTGCCTTCCGGCACCTCGAAACGGCCCAATCCCGCGGTCTGCAACCAGCCGACGGCGGCCAGCTGGCGCAAGTGCTGGTAGATCTCGGGTGAGGTGCCCAGTTCCGCGATGGCGGCGAGATCGGCGGCGGTTCTGCGCCCGTAGACGATTTCCTGAAGTAGTCGCAGCCGGACCGGATCGGCCAGCGCGGCAAGGCAATTGGCCGCTTCGATGGTCCAGACATCACCGACGATGGCATCGGTGGGGTACTGGGCCTGCCAATCGAAGCGCTCACCGGTGGGCAGTTGCAACGCGCCCGCCAGCAGCACCCCGCCGGTGCGTTTCCCGGCATCGGCGAATTCCTGCCGCAGGCGCGCCACCGCCCACGGCAGCTGCGCGTGCTCGGGCTGCGCGCTCTCCAGCGCGGCAACACGGCGTTCCAGTTCTTCGAGTCGGTCGACCAGATCCTCCACGCCGGTCAACCTACGCCACACCGAAGCTGTTGCGCTGCTTCATCGAAACGACAGCGCACCCCGGATCCG
This sequence comes from Nocardia sp. NPDC060220, assembly GCF_042727815.1. Classification (NCBI taxonomy): domain Bacteria; kingdom Bacillati; phylum Actinomycetota; class Actinomycetes; order Mycobacteriales; family Nocardiaceae; genus Nocardia; species Nocardia sp. NPDC060220. The sequence goes on along the minus strand of NZ_JBHWZY010000797.1, from coordinate 2,555 downwards.
GTGGACCCGGGGTGCGCAGTGGACGAACGTCAGCGCGTGACAGCACCGAACGAGGGCTGCTGGATGGTGCCGAGCTGGTAAGCGAACCCGTCCGGGTGCGCCTCGTCGACCGGCACCGGCCAGCGGTGCCACAGGTTGCCGTACACCGCCGCCACGACCAGCCCGGCGCCGGTGTTCAGCGACGCCGTGCGGATGGTGGTGTCGACCGGCACGTCCTGGTGTTCGTTCAGGACTGCGGTGCCGCTCTGCCCGCTGGACAGATTCAGCCACATGACCTCGAGCTTGGCGTTGCCCTGGTTGGGCGAGATGGTGCCGGGCCCGCCGAAGAAGCCGAGGCGGAAGCCGTCGATATCGAGGGCGATGCCGGAGCCGTACACCCCGGACCCGCCGCCGTTCTGGCCGATATCGGAGGTCGCCGGGATCTGGAACGGCTGTGCAGGCAGCGCGACATCGACCGTGCCGTCGGCGGCGAGCTTGTCGAGGGCGGCGAGTGCGCCCGGATTGTTCGCCACCGACGTGCGCAGCTGCGAAACGGCCGCGGCCACATCGACAGTCTGTGTCGTCGGTTCCGCGACCGCGGGGCCCGCGAAGACGATGGCGACGGCGGCCGAGGTGGCGGCTACCGCGGTGGTGAAGCGACGCATGAAACTCAGATGATGCATAACCAGCTCTCCTCGAGTGTTCCTGGTACTGCTTTCCCTGGTAATTCGTCCGCTGTGCGGGTCGGTCGGGCTATCAGCCGCCGACCACCTGTGCACGGTACCGACAGCCGATGTGGGATCTGTCACTACCCCGGGGAAAGCCGAGTTCAGGAGCTCGAGGGTCGGTTACGGCATGTTCGCGATCTCCACTTTGTAGCCGCGATAGAGCTCGGGTTTGGCGGTGAGGACCGGCATGTCCAGATTCTGCGCGGTGAACACCACGGGCGCGATCAGTGGCCAGTCGAGATGGTCGTCGACGATCGGCACCGTGGTGCCGATGCGGATCGCGGTCGGGGCGTCGAGTTCGGCCCAGCGCACGGCGACGCGATTGTCGAGCAGGCGCCCGAGTTCATCGATGTTGTCCACGGCGCGCATCGCCGCCATCAGACTCACGGTGGGCACCACCAGGATTCGGCGCTGCTGGGTGAACTGGCGCATGATCACCTGCCCGAACAGCGGCGACAGGGCCAGCGAGGTGAGCGCGGTGTGGTCGGCGACGCTCACTGGCGGCTGTCCAGCGCGCCCATCAGCTTGCTCAGTTTGGCTTCCGCCTCGGCGATGTCCTCCGCCGAATGCTGGGTGATCCTGGCGTCGAGCTTGCCCAGGATCTGCTCCCGCAGGTCATCGTTGAAGTACGCGGGGGGCAGTGCCCCGTGCCGCAACACCTCAGCGGGTACCACCGCGACCAATTCTTTCCCCTCCCGCGTCACGATCACGGGCCGTCCGCTCGCGGACACCCCGTCGAAAACACTACCCAGCTGACCACGTAACTCGGTCAGCGGCACACTGTCGTAATCGGCCATAGTCAACTGTACATCGCTGTGTACAGTTGACTATGGCCGAACGGTGTTCCGGTGGGACGTCGTGCTCACCTGATCGCTCAGGCGACCTTGCGGGCCGGTTCGCTGCGGTAGCGGGTCACCGGGCCGTCGATGCCGAGTAGGCGCCAGGTCAGCTTGGCGACCGGGTTCATCAGGCCGCTGTTGGTGGCGAGGGCACGCACATCGCCGAAGATATTGCGCATCGTGGTCTGCGATTCCTCGCTGCTCCAGTAGGCGTCGCGCATGACCTCCGCCGGAATGTCGAACTTCTCGACGAATTCCTTGGGCGGGGTCATGATCATGTCGAGCATCACCCGCATGGCGATCGGGAAGGCCACGGAGAGCACCGACTTCGTGATCGGGTTCATGCCGGGCACGTTGCGGCGCAGGTATTCGTGGGCGAAGGAGATGTGCCGGGCTTCCTCGGCCACGTGGATCTGCATCACCCGCTGCACCATCGGGTGCAGATCGACGCCGGCGCGCAGCAGCGACTTCTGCAGGTGATCGATCGGCTCCTCGCCGCCGAGGATCATCGTGAAGAACAGTTCGGGGAAGTACTTCACCGCGGGCCAGATGGCCATCGTCAGCTTGCGATCGATGGTGCCCATGCCGATCACATCGCGGTAGCCGATGCGGTTGATCATCTCCTGGAACATCATCGTGTGGTTGCACTCTTCGGCAGCCTCGTGGGTGATGTACCGGAATTCCGGGTCGCCGTTGGGGACCGACACCAGGTACTGCATCAGCCCGCGGATCAGCAACTGCTCGAAATCCAGGCCCACCTTGGCGATGCCGGCCTGGCGCCACATGCCGATGGCGATCTGCTTCTCGATCGGCTGGGCCTTGTACCAGGGGTGACGGCCCAGCGGGTCCTCTTCGGGCATGATCCAGCGCGGGTCGTCGCTGTGCACGGCGAACTCGGGGGATTCCCAGTCGATGTCGACGTAGGGGTCGAAGTGCCGGTTGACCGAACCTTCGGACAGGTTGCGCAGGATCTCGTGGTACTCGGGATCGGTGGCGGTGTTCTTGATTG